>DVOV01000235.1 GCA_018713375.1 Candidatus Scatomorpha stercorigallinarum
GAGTGGCAGCTCCCACGCGAGTGGGAGAGGCGGGTGGGTCCCGAAACCTCACGGGGGCGCCACCACCCCAAGCGCCTTTCTTTGGGGCTCCACCCCGTTTCTTTGGGCAAGACCAAAGAAATGGGGTGGAAACAGCAGCACCAACCTAAAGTCCAGCAGGCCAAACCGGCGAGTTCCTCCAACCCCCGTCAAACCGATTTCCCCTCTTGCGCGCCGGCAAACTGCGAAGAGGAAAACAGACGAAAAAGCCCCCGGTCAAACGACCGGGGGCTCTCCTTATCCGGTTTTATTTCCCGCTCAGGTACGCGTCTATCGAGGCCGCGCCCTGCTTGCCGGCGCCCATGGCGAGGATGACGGTGGCAGCGCCCGTCACGGCGTCGCCGCCGGCGAAGACGCCCTCGCGCGAGGTCTGCAGCGTCTCCTCGTTCACCACCAGGCAGCCCTTGCGGTTGCAGTCGAGGCCCGGGGTCGTCGTGCGCAGCAGCGGGTTCGGCGTCGTGCCGATGGCCACGATGACCGCGTCCGCCACCATGACGAACTCGCTGCCCTCGATGGGCGTCACGCCGCGGCGGCCGGAGGCGTCCGGCTCGCCCAGGCGCATCTTAACGCACTTGAGGCCCACGACGTGCTTGCTCTCGTCGCCCAGGATCTCCACGGGGTTGTTGAGCAGCCGGAACTGGATGCCCTCCTCCTCCGCGTGGTGGACCTCCTCCGCCCTCGCGGGCAGCTCGTCCCGGCCGCGGCGGTAGACGATGAACACCTCGTCCGCGCCCATGCGCTTGGCGCAGCGCGCCGCGTCCATCGCCACGTTGCCGCCGCCAATGACGGCGATGCGCTTCGCGTCGGACTTTATCGGCGTGTCATAGTCGCTGCGGTAGGCCTTCATCAGGTTTATGCGGGTGAGATACTCGTTGGCGGAGTAGACGCCCAGCAGGTTCTCGCCCGGGATGTTCATGAACTGCGGCAGGCCGGCACCGGAGCCGATGAACACGGCCTCGAAGCCGTCGGTGAAGAGCTGGTCGAGCGGCATGGTGCGGCCGATGATGCAGTCGTTGACGAATTTCACGCCGTGCTTTTCAAGGTTGCTGACCTCTCGGTCGACAATGGCCTTGGGCAGGCGGAACTCGGGTATGCCGTAGGCCAGGACGCCGCCGCTCTTGTGCAGCGCTTCGAAAACGGTCACGTCGTAGCCCTTCTTCGCCAGGTCGCCGGCGCAGGTGAGGCCGCTGGGGCCGGCGCCTATCACGGCGACGCGGTGGCCGTTGGGCTCGGCCTTTTTGATCTCCTCGGAGGCGTTGCCGCTGCGCTCCAGGTGGTAGTCGGCCACGAAGCGCTCCAGGCGGCCGATGGCCACGCTCTCGCCCTTGATGCCGCGGACGCACTTGCTCTCGCACTGGCGCTCCTGCGGACAGACGCGCCCGCAGACGGCGGCCAGGCTGTTGGTGCTGGCGATGACCTCATAGGCCTCCTCGAACTCGCCGGCCTTCACGTGGGAGATGAACTGCGGGATGCGCACATTCACCGGGCAGCCCTTCACGCACTGCGGGTTCTTGCAGTTCAGGCAGCGCTGGGCCTCCAGCACGGCGGTGCCGGCGGTGTAGCCGAGCGCGACCTCGTTGAAGTTGTGGCTGCGTATCTCCGGGTCCTGCTCCGGCATCGGGTGCTTGGTCATGCGCTTGGCGGGGTTGTCCTCCGCCTCCGCCGTCTCGCGGCGGTATTCGCCGCGGCGCACGCCGCCGGTGATGCGGCAGACGTGCTCGTTCTCTTCCTTCTCCTCGTCCAGGTAGAAGTTGTTGCGCTCGAGCAGGCCGTCCCAGTCCACCAGGTGCGCATCGAACTCCGGGCCGTCCACGCAGGCGAACTTGCGCTCGCCGGCCACGGTGAGGCGGCAGCCGCCGCACATGCCCGTGCCGTCGATCATGATCGGGTTGAGGCTGGCCGTGGTGCGGATGCCGTAGGGGCGCGTGACCTCGGCCACGTTCTTCATCATGATGATGGGGCCGCAGGTGAGCACGCTGTCGTACTGCACGCCGCTCTCGATGAGCTCCTTGAGCTTGACGGTGACGAAACCCTTTTCGCCGTAGGTGCCGTCGTCCGTGCAGATGTAGAGGTTGTCGCAGGCCGCGCGGAACTCGTCTTCCATGATGACGATGTCCTTGCTGCGGAAGCCGCAGACCATGTCCACGCCGATGCCCAGGCGCTTGAGCTCCTTGGCCACGGGGTAGTTGATGGCGCAGCCCGTGCCGCCGCCAACCACGCAGATGCGCTTGGCGTTCGTGTCGATCTCCGCCGGGCGGCCCAGGGGGCCGACGATGTCCGCGATGTAGTCGCCGGGCTCCATGAGCGAGAACATGGACGTGCTCTTGCCCGCCGGCTGGAAGTTGAAGGAGACAGTGCCCTTCTCCGGGTCATAGTCCGCGATGGTCAGCGGGAAGCGCTCGCCGTACTCGTCCAGCCTGAAGATGGCAAACTGGCCCGGCCTGGCGCTGCGCGCGACGAGTGGAGCCTCGATGCTCACTCTGAAGATAGTCTTCGACGTGTTTAGGGGGAATTTCTCCGCGATCCTGAACATTTGAAGTGTCCGCCTTTCTTACTTTTTCATTAATAAATATCCTGCGGGCTTCAGCCCCGCAAAGCAGCAATTGGACAAATTATATACTATCTTAGCTTGACATGTCAACTCCACTTTTGTCAACATTATAACAAAAGGCGCGGTTCCACGCGCCTTTTGTATCCAATATCGTAGCCTTAACTACAAATTCAGCAAAATTCAATTTCACCGCAGTCAGACATGCTGCGTATGCGCGCCAGGCTCTCCACGCGCACGCCGCGCGCGCGGATGCGCTCGCCGCCGGGCTGGAAGGCCTTTTCGATGCAGATCCCCGCCCCGGCGACGGAGGCCCCCGCCTCCTCGCAGAGGGTGATGAGCCCGTCCAGGGCCGCGCCGTTGGCGAGGAAGTCGTCCACTATCAGCACGCGGTCGCCGGGGCCGAGGTATTTTTTGCTCACCAGGATAGTGTTCTCAACGTGGTGCGTAAAGGAAAACACCGTGCTTGTCCAGAACTCGCCGGAGAGGTTGCGCGTGCGGTTTTTCTTCGCGAAGAGCACGGGGCAGCCGAAAACGAGCCCCGCGAAGCAGGCCGGCCCGATGCCGGAGGCCTCGATGGTCAGTAT
>DVOV01000024.1 GCA_018713375.1 Candidatus Scatomorpha stercorigallinarum
TCCCGAAAAGGGGCGCTGTTGGCCGTCGGTTGACAAACAAGCGCATTTATGGTAGCATCACGTTAAGTATAGGATTTACACTGCTAAAGAATGGGGGGGGCGAGGATATGTTCCGCGGCCTGGATATCCCGCGCGAGGACAAAATATCCGTGATCACGCTGCTGCTGTGGGACGCTGTGTGGACGTGCTTCCTCATCGCCATGCTGCTGCACCTGACCGGCGTTGTGGACATCCCCGCGTTTGGGGGCGGGGGAGAGCAGCTGTTCGAGCCCATCGACATGGGGCTGTGCATCGGCGGCGTTTTAACTGCCGGTATCAATCACCTCATGGGGCAGCGGTTCTGGTATGACGATGATTTGTCGCTGAAAGTCTCTACCAAGACCTATTATATTGTTTACACGGTCGTTGCGGCCGCCGCTTTGGCCGTTGCGGCGCTCATCGTGGCCGTTTGTGGCAGTTCGTTGGCTTTGATCTATGCCCCGGCCGCCGTTTCTGCCCTGGCGATCGCCGGTTTCATCGCCATGACGGCCTGCGCAGTCCGCAACAAGCGGCGCGAGCAGGAGGGGGACGACGCGCCGCCGCCGGACAGGGACCTGCCGCACGACGGGATAAAGCCGCTGCCGCACCAGCGGCTGATATTCCTGCTGCTTGCATACGACGTGCTCTGGCTGGCGGCGACCGTGGCGCTGGGCGGCTATGAGCTGGAATACAGCCGGTACGGCGAGCCCGACATGATATCGATCGCCGTGCTCCCAATGACCATACTGACGCTGCTATTCAACTTTGGCCTGTATGTTTTCTGCTTCGGCAACGCGGAGAAGGACATACAGCCCTTTTCCACCAAAGCGCTGCGCAACGCGGGGCTGGTTGCCCTTGGACTGGTTATGGTGATGTACACCATCGACCGCAATTTTGACCTGCCAAACATGGCGTGGACGTATATGGTGCTCCCGATCCCGGGGATGCTCCTGCTCGCATACGTGTCCATCAGGGTGCTGGCGCACCGCAGGCGCGGCGGCTGAAGCGGGCGCGCGCCGCGCGGCGGGCCTTAGGCGCTGTAACTTTTGTAATAAATGCCCCGGGCGGCGTGTCCCGGGGCATTTTTGTGCACTTTTCAGGCCAAATACGCCCGAAAGGGCTTGACTTCTACCGCGCGCTGGCTTACTATGTACGCGCAATTTACCGGCAGGGCCGGGATGAGGTGAAGACATGATATCCTGTGCACGTTTTGCGCACATTTTTCACATTTCCATAACTTTGAGGGGGTGCGGCGTATGCTGACCGCCGCCGAGCTGGGCGCGCTGCTCAAGCCGCCGCTGCGGGCCGTGGTGGTGGAGCGCGCCGAGTCCACCAACACCTCGCTGATGCGCATGGCCGCCACCGGCGCCGCCGAGGGCACCGTGCTGCTCGCGCTCTCGCAGTCCGCCGGGCGCGGGCAGCGCGGACGCACATTTTACTCCCCCGCGGGCTGCGGGCTCTATATGAGCCTGCTGCTGCGCCCGCGGATGCGCCCCGAGGACGCGCTGGCCGTCACGCCGGCCGCCGCCGTCGCCGCGGCACAGGCCATTGAGGCCGCCGCCGGCCGGCCGGCGGGCATCAAGTGGGTGAACGACATACAGATAGAAGGCAAAAAGGTCTGCGGCATCCTGACGGAGAGCGCCAGCAGCGCCGGCTCGCTGGACTGCATCGTCTGCGGCATCGGCATCGACCTCTGCCCGCCGCCGGGCGGCTGGCCGGCGGAGCTGGAGGGCAAGGCGGGCGCGCTGTTCGACAGATACCCCGGCGACGAGCGTGCGGCGGCGCTGGCCGCGGATGTTCTGAACCGCCTGTGGGAGCTCTGCTCGCTGCTGCCGGGGCGCGATTTCCTGGACGAGTACCGCTCCCGCAGCGTGCTCACGGGCCGGCGTGTGGCCGTCAGCGGCCGCGGAGAGGCCACGGTGCAGGGGATAGACGACGACTTCCACCTGCTCGTGCGTTTCGATAACGGCGAGGCCGCCGCCATCGCCTCCGCTTCCGAACTCATATGGTGATATGCAAACTGCCGGGAGGCTGGGCCTCCCGGCAGTTTTTTCGTGTATGCTCAGCCCTCCACGGGGTTGTAGCCCTCGGGGATGCTGATGCCCAGCAGCTCGCAGTTCTCGGGGTCATAGATCTTCTCCATGGCCCCGTACTGGACGGGCATGGAGGAGATGTCGGCCTCGCCGGTGAGCACCTGCGCGGCCATCTCGGCGGTCAGGCGGCCCAGCTCGTAGTAGTCGGTGGCGATGGTGGCCACGCCGCAGCCGGAGCAGATGCCCGGGTCGCCGCCGACGACGGGCACGCCCGCCGGCAGCACCACGTTGGCCACGCTCTCAACGTTGGTGGCCACGGTGTTGTCCGTGGGGATGTAGATGACGTCAGAAGCGTCGCAGGCGGCCTGCGTGACGCTGGCAAGGTCGTTCACATCCGTGAAGGCGAAGATCTCGCAGGCGTAGCCCAGGGGCTCCAGATAGCCGCGCACGGTCTCTATCTGATAGACGCTGTTGGGCTCGCCGGAGCAGTAGAGCAGGCCGACGGTCCCCGCGTCCGGGAAGAGCTCGCTGATGATGGCGGCCTGCGCCTCCAGATCGACGAGGTCGCTGGTGCCGGAGATGTTGCCGCCCACCGTGCCGTCGAAGTCCTCGAGCCCGAGGGCGACGGCGTAGTCGGTGACGGAGGTGCCGAGTATGGGCGTGTCGGCCGTGGCCGAGGCGGCGGCCTGCAGCGGCCAGGTGGCGTTGGCCAGGATGAGGTCCACGCCCTCGGCGAGGAACCCGTTCATGATCGTTGTGCAGTTCGTCTGCTCCCCGCCGGCATTCTGCTCGCGGAACACGACCTTGTCTGCGCCCAGCAGCTCGGTGAGGCCGTCCATAAAGCCCTGTGTGGCTTCGCTGAGCGAGACGTGTTCCATCTGTTCGCAGATGCCGATAGTATAGCCGTCCGGGTCGTCGGCGCTTTGTCCTTCGCCGCCGCAGGCGGCAAGCGTGAGCGCCATGGTCGCCGCGAGCGCGGCGGAGAGCAGTTTCTTCTTCATTTTGGTTTCCTCTTTTCCTCAGTTTTGGTATTTTGGCCGCAAAAATGCACCCCCACCCTGAGATGAGGGTGCATGATCGCTTCAGTGTGTGCCGCGCTGCCGGCGTTCAGGCGCCGAGCAGGATACGGTCGTTGTCCAGCGTGGTGCCGGTCTCGGCGCTGAAGCGCTCGAGCAGCTCCTCCACGGTCAGGCGCTCCTTCTCCTTGCCGGAGATGTCGAGCACGATCTCGCCCTCGCTCATCATAATGAGGCGGTTGCCGTGCTCGATGGCGTCGCGCATGTTGTGCGTGACCATCAGCGTGGTGAGGTGATTCTCGCTGACGATGCGGTCGGAGAGCTCCAGCACCTTGGCGGCGGTCTTGGGGTCGAGCGCGGCGGTGTGCTCGTCGAGCAGCAGCAGCTTCGGCTGCACCAGGGCGGCCATCAGCAGCGTCAGCGCCTGGCGCTGGCCGCCGGAGAGCAGCCCCGCGTGGGTGCTGAGGCGGTTCTCCAGCCCCAGGTCGAGTGTGGCCAGCAGGGCGCGGTAGTCCTCGCGCTCCGTCTTGGTGATGCCCCAGCGGAGGCCGCGGCGCTTGCCGCGGCGGGCGGCGAGGGCCAGGTTCTCCTCAATGCCCATGGTGCCGGCGGTGCCCATCATCGGGTCCTGGAACACGCGGCCGATGAAGGCGGCGCGCTTGTGCTCCGGCAGGCCGGTGATGTCCCGCCCGTCGATGCGGATGGAGCCGCAGTCCACGGGGAACACGCCTGCGATGGCGTTGAGCATGGTGCTTTTGCCGGCACCGTTGCCGCCGATGACGGTGACGAAATCGCCGTCGTTCAGCGTCAGGCTCAGGTCACGCAGCGCCGTCTTGGCGTTGACCGTGCCGGGGTGGAAGGTCTTGGAGATGTTTTTGAGTTCAAGCATTGTTCGTTTCCTCCTTTGCCTGACGGGCGTGTGTGCGGCGGACGCTGAGTTGGCCCTTCCAGTAGGGGATGGCCAGGAACACGGCTACGATGAGCGCGGTGAAGAGCTTGAGGTCGTTGGGGTCCAGCCCCAGCCGGAGCACGACCTGGATGACGACGTAATAGATTATGGAGCCAATGACGCAGGCGAGCAGTTTGAGCGAGAAATTCCTGAACAACTTGCTGAAGGCCACTTCGCCGATGATGACGGCGGCCAGGCCGATGACGATGGCGCCGCGGCCCATGTCGATGGTGGACGAGCCCTGGTACTGCGCGAGCAGCGCCCCGGCGAGCGCCACCAGGCCGTTGGATATCATCAGCCCGATGACGGTGTTGCGCCCGGTGTTTATGCCCTGCGCGCGGGACATGTTGCGGTTGGCGCCCGTGGCGCGGATACCGCAGCCGACCTCCGTGCCGAAGAACCAGTAGAGTATGGCGATGAGCGCCACGATGACCACGGCCAGCAGGGGGATCGGGTTTTGCAGGCTCAGATCGCGGACATAGCGCGAGGAGACGGCCAGGTCGTAGCTGTCAACGCGGATGGCGAGGGTCGCCTGGGTGCCGGCGGCGGTGCCCCAGCCCATCACGCGCAGGTTTATCGAGTAGAGCGCGAGCTGGGTGAGGATGCCGGCGAGGATGGCGGGTATGCCGCACTTGGTGTGGAAGAGGCCGGTCACCAGCCCCGCGAGCATCCCGGCCAGGACGGCGCAGAGCATGGCGAGATAGGCGTTCATGCCGTTCAGCATCAGCAGCACGCAGACCGCGCCGCCGGTCGCGAGCGAGCCGTCCACTGTGAGGTCGGCTACGTCAAGGACGCGGTAGGTGATGTAGACGCCGATGGCCATGATGCCCCAGATGAGCCCCTGTCCCACGGCCCCTGGCAGGGAGTTCAGCAGCGATTGCAGGAAATCCATAACGTGTAAAGCTCCTTAGTCTTCCGCCCTTCGGGGGGCGGAGGCCAGCGGCCTTCGCCCCCGTGGACGTATCTTATCGTTCAGCCCGCTCAGGCGAGGGGCTCGTAGCCCTCCGGGATAACAACGCCCAGGGCCTCGCAGTTGGCGGGATTGTACATCTTGGTGACGGTCTCGTCATATCCGATGGCCATCTCGGAGACATCCGCCTCGCCGGTGAGTATCTGCACGGCCATCTCGCCGGTGATCTGGCCCAGCTCGTAGTAGTCGATGGAGAGGGTGGCCACGCCGCAGCCGGAGCAGATGCCGCTCTCGCCGGCGATGACGGGCACGCCCGCGGCCAGCACGACGTTGGCGATGCTCTCGGTGTTGTTGGCGGCGGTGTTGTCGGTGGGGATGTAGATGACGTCGCAGTTGTCGCAGGCCGTCTGCGTGACGCTGGCGAGGTCGTTCACATCGGTGAAGGCGTAGATCTCGGTGGCGTAGCCCAGCGCTTCCAGCTCGGCCTGCACGACCTCGATCTGGTAGACGCTGTTGGGCTCGGCGGAGCAGTAGAGGAGGCCGACGGTCTCGGCGTCCGGGAAGAGCTCCTGCACCATGGCCGCCTGCTGGTCCAGCGGGGCCAGGTCGCTGGTGCCGGAGATGTTGTTGCCGAGGACCTCGATCATGGTGTCGTCCAGGCCGAGGGCGATGGCGTAGTTGGTAACGGCGGTGCCGAGCACGGGGATGTCGGCGGTGGCGGAGGCGGCGGCCTGCAGCGCGCCGGTGGCGTTGGCGAGTATCAGGTCCACGTCCTCGGCCACATAGCCGTCGATGATGGTGATGCAGTTATTCTGCTCGCCGCCGGCGTTCTGGCTCTTTATCTCCACCGCGTCGCCAAGGGCGGCGGTGAGGGCGTCCGTGAAGCCCTGGGTGGCGGCGTCCAGAGCCGTGTGCGGGGCCAGCTGGCAGATGCCGACGACGTATTTTTCGCCTTCGGCGTCCTCCGCGGGGGCGGCGCTCTCCTCAACGGCGGGCGCTTCGCTTTCGGCCGCGGGGGCTTCGCTCTCCTCGGCGGGGGCCTCGCCGCAGGCGGCGAGCGCGAGGACCATCAGTGCCGCGAGGGCGGCGCAGAGCAGCTTTTTCATCTTCATTTTGTCTCTCCCTTTCCGTTTCCATTTCCTTGGCCGGCAAAAACAAAAGCAGCCCCGCCTGACAGACGGGGCTGCTTGAATTTGCCTTTGGCCCAATTCAGCGATCCTCTTGTCTTACCAGGCTGTTATTCCCATCGTTGCTAAAAAAGTAAAAGTAGGCATAGGAATAAAAGCCCGCAAAAAAGAAGCGAGCCTGACGGACGGAGATGGCGGCGGAAGCGTTCATGGCGCGATCGAGAGCGTTGTTCATCTTCCGTCCTCCTTTCCGGTCGGCTCGTTTTGCTGATGTAAATACCATATCGCTTTAGCTGCGAAAAGTCAAGCGTAAGTAATGTGCAAATTCGCGCGCCCAGGGCGCGCAATTTCAGCGACTGTGACAAAATCGCCGGCGGATCAGGGGACTATCAACTCTTTGACGATGAAATCCCGCCCGCTGATGACCTCCGCGTTGCGCTTGCCGCAGCGGGGGCAGTAGCCCTCGTTCTTGACGATGGGGAAGGCCCGCTTGCAGTCCCGGCAGACGCCCTGGCCCTCCACGACTTCTATTTTCAGCTTCGTGCGCGCGAAGCGCGTGTCCTGCACGATGAGGCCGTAGATGTCCTCCACATACTGCGGAACGACCAGGGAGAGGTCGCCGATCTCCAGCACTATCGTGTCTATCTCATCAAGGCCGTTGGCCTGCGCAAAGGCGTCCACCGTTGCGAGTACCTGCCTGACTACGCCTATCTCATGCATGGGCAGCCTCCTTTTTTCGTCCATGATACCACCCGGCGGCGGCTTTTTCAAGCGCCCGGGATGGCAATTTACACAGTTTGCAGGGCCATTTATCTCAAAAGCTGCCGATTGAATAAACGTCACCAGAGGCGTATAATGTATATAACTGTACTCGTTCCGCGCGAACGGGATATTATCTGACATAAGTGAGGGGATACTATGGCTTTTCGCAAGAACATACTGATGCTGGCGACGAAGATCAGCATCGAATGCGGCACCTATATGGGCGTCACGCCCTCTGACCCCGAGTATATGATACTCGACCCCATCGTGACTGACGAGATGGCCGAGGTGGGTATGCACGTCAAGGTACGCTCGCCGCGCCCCATCGAGCTGATCGCAAAAAAATGCGGCCGCACGGTGGAGGATACGCAGCGCGTCATCGACCAGCTCGCCGGGGCGGGCATCGTCCGCTGCGTCTACGAAGGGGACAAGGAGACCTATTACTACCCCATCTGGGTGCCCGGCATCATGGAGGGCATCCTCTCCGTCAAGGAGCAGTGCGAAAAATACCCCGTGCTCGCCGAGTGCTTCGAGCGCTATACGCGCTACCGCACGCCGATCCTCGTGCCCAATTTCCCGGTCGGCATGGGGCCGATGCGCGTCATGCCCGTGGGCAGCGCGATTAAAAACGACACCCACGCGGCGCCCTATGACGAGGTGGAACGGATCATTGACAACGCCTGGGCCATCTCCGTCGGCCCCTGTTCCTGCCGCCGCACCCGCCGCCTGATGGGCGAAGGCTGCGGCCACCTGGAAGAGGACATGTGCATGTATATCAACGACAACGCCAAGTTCTTCTCCAAGCAGGGCAGCCACCGGCTGATAAGCAAGGAAGAGGCCAAGGAGATACTGAAACGCGCCGAGGACAACGGCCTCGTGCACGAGATAAACGAGGCGGAGGGCTACGACGGGCCCACTGCTATCTGCAACTGCTGCGGCTGCTCCTGCCTTGCGCTCCGGCTCGGCGAGTACTTCAACGACCCGGACATGCTGCGCACGAACTATGTCGCGCGGGTGGACACGTCGAAGTGCGTGGCCTGCGGCCAGTGCGTTGAAAACTGCCAGATGGGCGCGCTCAAGCTGGGCGCGAAGCTCTGCGGCAACCCGGAGCCGGAGGTGCGCAAGCCGTTCGACCAGCCCTGGACCAAAAAGCATTACAATGTGGACTACCGCACCAACCGCAGGGACGTTGTGGACAGCGGCACCGCGCCGTGCAAAATGGAGTGTCCCGCGCACATCCCCGTGCAGGGCTACATCAAGCTCGCCAGCCAGGGCAGGTACCTGGAGGCGCTGGAGCTCATCAAGCAGGAGAACCCCTTCCCGGCCGTCTGCGGGCGCATCTGCAACCGCCGCTGCGAGGACGCCTGCACCCGCGGCGACATCGACCAGCCCATCGCCATCGACGACATTAAGAAGTTTATCGCCGACCGCGAGCTGAGCGCGGAGACGCGCTATGTGCCGAAGATGCTCAACCAGACGGGCAAGCCCTTCACCAACAAGATCGCCGTCATCGGCGGCGGCCCCAGCGGCCTCTCCTGCGCCTACTACCTGGCCGTCAAGGGCTATCCCGTGACCGTTTTCGAGAAGGCGGAGCGCGTGGGCGGCATGCTGACGCGCGTCATCCCCTCCTTCCGTCTGGAAAAGGACGTTGTGGAGGCGGAGATAGACGTGCTGCGCCAGCTGGGCGTGGAGTTCCGCTGCGGCGTGGAGGTCGGCAGGGACGTCACCATCCAGCAGCTGCGCGCGGAGGGCTACGAGGCCTTCTATCTGGCGGCCGGCGCGTGGAAGAGCGTCCGCCTGGGCGTCCCCGGCGAGGACAAGGCCAACGTCTGGGACGGCCTGCGCTTCCTGGAGGACATCGGCCGCGGCGCTCGGCCCGACGTGGGCGGCCGCGTGGCCGTCATCGGCGGCGGCAACACGGCCATGGACGTGGCCCGCGCCGCACTGCGCCTGGGCGCGCAGGAAGTGACGGTCGTCTACCGCCGCACGCGCGCGGAGATGCCCGCTGCGGAGGAGGAGATCGCCGAGGCGGAGGCCGAGGGCGTGCGCTTCCGCTATCTGGCCGCGCCAGAGGAGATCCTGGGCGGCGAGGCCGTCACGGGCGTCCGCCTGCAGCAAATGGAGCTCACCGAAGGCGGCGAGGGCGGCCGCCGCGGCGTGCGCGCCACGGGTGAGTGCGCGGACATGGACGTTGACTGCGTCATCACCGCGCTCGGCCAGCGCGTGGAGCTGGGCGACATGCTCAGGGGCACCGCCGTCCGCCGCCGCAAAAACGGCACCGTGGAGGTCGATCCCGTCACGCTGCAGACCGACGAGGGCGACATCTTCGCCGGCGGCGACGTGGCCACCGGGGCCAGCTTCGCCATCGACGCCATCGCCGCGGGCAAGGAGGCCAGCATCTCCATCCACCGCTTCGTGCACGAGGGCCAGAGCCTGGTGCTGGGGCGCAAGGTGAAGGAGTACCTCTCCCTGGACAAGCAGGCCGTGCGCGTGCCCGTCCACAGCTTGGACCTGACGCCGCGGCAGCGCGCCGCCGGCGCGGACCCGGCGGAGGCCGTCAAGACCTTCAGCGACACGCGCGGCACCTTCACCGAGGAGCAGCTGCAAAAAGAGACCCAGCGCTGCCTGGGTTGCGGCGCGGTGGTGCTCGACGAGTACCTCTGCGTGGGCTGCGGCATCTGCACCACCAAGTGCAAGTTCGACGCCATCCGCCTGGAGCGTGTGCGCGACGTGGAGGGCCTGGACTATGACAAACTGGTGCCCAGCCTGGCACCGCACGTGATGAAGCGCTTCGGGAACATCGCCATCAAGAGCCTCACGCGCCCCCACGGCAAATAAGCAATAAATACATACCGATACAGCCGCCCGCGGAAGTCCCGCGGGCGGCGTTTTTTTACACGGATGAGATTGATAAAACCTTGATTTTTTGCCGCTAAACTCATACAATAGTTGCAGTCGAATACTGGAAGTGAAGCCATGAACAGGGACAAGATAAGAGAATATTTTTCCATACCGAACATTTTGAGCTATTTCCGCCTGCTTTTGATACCGGTATATCTCTACGTATATTTCAACGCGCGCACGGACGCGGACTATCTGAAAGCGGCCCTGGTGATAGCCGTGTCCGGCCTGACGGACGC
The DNA here is from genome assembly GCA_018713375.1 of Candidatus Scatomorpha stercorigallinarum. Next base: position 9,956 of record DVOV01000024.1, read on the forward strand.
GCTGGACGGCTTCATCGCCCGGCATTTTGACCAGATAACGGACTGGGGCAAGCTCATCGACCCGGTGGCGGACAAGCTGACGCTGGCGGCCATTTCTATCAGCCTGGCGCTGCGCTTCCCGCTGATGGGGGCGGTCTTCGCGCTCTATCTGGCCAAGGAGGGCTACATGCTGGTGATGGGCGCGGTGATGCTCCGCCGCGGCTACCGCATGGACGGCGCGCGCTGGTACGGCAAGGTCTGCACCGCCGTCACCTACGCCGTGATGCTCGCGCTGCTGGTGCTGCCTGGCCTCTCCCGCCGCTCGGCCAACACGCTCATCTGCCTCTGCCTGGCCGTCACCGCCATGGCCTTCATCGGCTACATCAATTTCTACCAGCGTGTAAGGAAAAGACAGCGCTGACCGGCCTGCGGCCGGAGGCGGTTGCCTGCGGCCCGCCCGCAGGCGGGGGGTGCAGGGACGAAAGTCCCTGCGACCAAATCCTGAGAGGTTTCTTTTTGTCTTGTCAAAAAGAAACCCCTCAGACTCCAAAGAGAAAACCGCTTTGGCGCTCGTCGGCAGGTAAAATCTGCCCGTTAGTTTAAGTGGTGACTGATTTTTAGGTGGTCATCCCGTAGTCGAATAGCTTTGTACAACGCCGACCGCGGTTGGCTTCGCTTCGCTCGCGCCGCTGGCTGTTGGCAAACTACCCGTTAGTGCCGCGAGCGTAAGCGAAGCAGTGCACGGTCGGCCAAGCTGCGCTTGGATGCAAAGAAGCGCGCCTCACCAACGGATGACCTCCGTTAGTGAGGCGCGCAGCGCATCTGCCTCCAGGCGCAGCCTGGG
>DVOV01000236.1 GCA_018713375.1 Candidatus Scatomorpha stercorigallinarum
ACGGGATCTTTTCTGTTTATCCGGCGAAATCGGAGAGCGAGAGCCAGATGCCGGGCTGGTAGGCGTCCATCTGGCCTTCGGGGCAGGTGAAGTTGGCGAGTACGACCAGCGTGTCCGTGACGATGCTGGCCACGTAGTGGTCCTCGCCGTCAACGGTGAACCGGGTGACATAGTTGCCGAAATCGTCGTACTCGAACACGGCGTCTGCGGGGATGGAGGAGGTGACGCCGGAACGGGTGGAGAACTCCACCTCGTCGGCGGGCCAGGCCACGCCGGCGGCCTCGTAAGACGCGGCGGTGAAGGCCCCGAAGTGGATGTTCGTGTCGCCGAGGTTTATCCCGGCCTGCACGTTGGGTAGGGGCTCGGCCTGCTCCTCGCCGTACACCTCGCCGCCCTCGGGCATGTAGATCGTGCCGACGCCGGCGACCTCATAGGCCGTGAGCTCCTCCGAAGGGTCGCCGTAGAGCTCCGCCATGGAGATCCACTCGGCGGGGGAGTAGCTGCCGAGCTCACCCTCGGGGCAGTAGAAAACGATGGTGTTCACGCGGGCGGCGTTGCGCTCGGCGACATAGTAGACGTCGCTGCCATCCCTGGTGTACTGGGTGTAATAGTTGCCGCAGCCGTCATAGGCGAACTCGGCGCCCTCGCCCACGTAATCGACGACCGCGGGGCGGGTGGCGTAGTCCTCGGCGTCAACGGGGAACTCCACGCCGGCAAGCTCGAAGGCGTCGCGGCCGGTGGAGCCGTAGACCAGGCAGACGCCGTTGCCGAGGTCGATGGAGCCGTTTATCACGGGCAGGGGCTCCTCCTCGACGTTGCGCTCGACCGTGGCCCCGGCGGGGAAATAGAAGGTGCCCACGCCCTCGACCTCATAGGCCGCCAGTTCGGCCGCGGCCGCGGGCGCTTCCTCAAAAGGGGCGAGCTCGATGAACTCGAAGGTGGATATCCAGCCGGCGGCGTCGTAGTTGGCCAGCTCGCCCTCCGGGCAGATGAAGGTGATGGCGTAAGCGGTCTCTTCGCCGAGCCTGATGACGTAATAATGGTCCTGGCCGTCGCGCGCGAACTGGACAAAGTAATTGCCGTGGTCGTCATAGGCAAATTCGCTGCCCTGGGGGACGAAGGACTGGGGGCCGCTGCGCTGGGAGAACTCCTCGACGCTTGCGGGGAAGTCCACGCCGGAGATCTCGTAGGCCTCCGGGCCGGTGGAGCCGATGTAGACGGTGAAGCCCTCGAAGGCGATGGTGGCCTGCATCTGCGGCAGGGGCTCGGTGACCGGGGTGACCGTGACCTCGCCGCCGGCGGGCAGATAGGCGGTGCCGATGCCGTCGAGCTCGTAGGCGACGAGGTCGCCGGCCGGCTCTTCCGAGGCGGCGGCGGGCTCCCCGCTCTCCGCGGCGGGCGCTTCGCCGCAGGCGGCGAGGGCGAAGACCAGGCAGAGCGCAAGGAGGGACGCTAAGAGACGTTTTTTCATTTTTGTTTGCTCCTTTCAGCGGTTTTTAGGCGCTGAAGGGAGTATAACACGGCGCGGCCGCCGGGCAGTCCAAGTGATTTCCGGGCGCGGCTCAGGGCCGGGCGGCGCCCTCCGCGCGCGCCAGGCGGGCAGCGGAGAGCATCAGCCCCATGAGGATGAAAAAGCCGAAGAGCACGCGCGGGTAAAACCAGATATACTCAAACACGCCGTCCAGCGCGATGCCGCCAAAGGCCGCGCCGCAGGCGATGAGCGCCAGGCGCACCTCGTTCGAGCGGGCCTTGAAGAGGTCGAAGGCGGCGTTTTTTATCTCCCGCAGCCAGAACCACATGAAGGAGAAGAAGCCCAGCGCGCCCGTCTCCAGTATCAGCTCCAGGTAGAGCATCTGCGAGTGGTAGACGCCCTTGGTGGCGCCGGTGAGGGCGTAGGCTGGGTAGAGCTCGGCAAAGGTGTTGGGGCCCATGCCGATGCCGGTGATGCCGTAGTCGCCTATCATGTTGATGATGCCGCGCCAGGTGGTGAGGCGGTGGTTGGCGGAGCTGTCGTGCGAGTTGAAGATGGTGGAGAAGCGGGTGATGATGCTGTCCGGCAGGAAGGGTATCAGCAGTATGCAGGCCACGACGCCCACCGGTATCAGGCGCTTGTCCGCGTAGTAGACGAAGATCACCACCGAGACCATGATCGCCAGCCAGCAGCCGCGGGAGTAGGTCATCACCAGCGCCATCAGCGGCAGGGCGATGCCGCAGCTGAGCAGCAGCCGGCGGAAGGGGTGCTTTTCCGTCATCGCATAGGCCGTGGAGAGCGGCGTGAAGAGCACCAGGAACTCGGCGTAGTTGTTGGGGTTGTCGAGCGTGGAATATACGCGCCCGGGCACGCCGGCGTTGAGGTCGAGGTCCGTGAAGGAGGCGCTGACCTCCACGCCCATGAGGCGCTGATAGAAGGCGTACACGGCCGTGAGGATGACGGCGGCGTAGATGAAGCCCATCACGCACCGGAGCTGTTCCCTGGTGTTCAGGCCCGTATAGGCGGCGAACATGAAGAGGAAGGCCGCGGCGAAGAACATCAGCACGCGGAAGCTGTCGGAGCGGTCCGAGGTGAAGCCGAGGCTGCCCAGGCAGGCCAGCACGAAGAGCAGGAAGGGCAGGCCGAATTCACGCGGGTACACCGCCCGCCGCGCGCCGGCGGCGGACATCAGGAAGGCGAGGCCGAAGAGGCCCGCCGCGCCGAGGACGGCGTAGGAATTCGACCACAGCTCGTGCGGGGCGAAGAACATCAGCAGCGTGAAGCCGCCGAAGAGCACCTCGAAGCGCAGAAACCAGGAGCCCGAGGCGGCGCGCACAAAGAAGCTGCCCGGCGCGGCGGGGCGCAGCGCGCCGATAACGGCGGCGCATATGCGCAGCAACAGGCGCCAGACGGCGTCAATGGCGCGGCTGACGAGGCTGTTTGCGTACCAGGCCTCTATCTTCGGGGGGCGGCGGAAGAAGTTGACCACCGCGCTGTGCGGCCAGGCGCGGGAGAAGGGGCGGTAGACGCCGCGCAGCAGGCTGAAGATGGCCGAACAGAGCCACCAGCCGTACAGCCGGCCGAGGATACTGCCGCTAAGCAAGGCGCGTCACCTCCGTCCCACGGGAGTTGGCGGAGGTCATTCCATCACCTCGATGCCGGAGACGCGCAGGAAGAGCTTGCAGTCGTCGAAATAGACGCTCATGGACTGGCCCACGGCGTAGAGCGTGCCGCCGATGGTCACGCCGTGCGAGCCGACGACGCCCTGGCCCTCCACGGTGAGCGTGGCGGAGCAGTAGCCGTCGCGCGCGAGCTGCACGACCTCGCCATTGGCGTCCGTCACATAGCTCTTGGAGTCGCCAACGCGCCAGTCGGTGAGCGTGCCGAGGATGATGTTGTTCTCGGAGTCCCAGGCCTCCGCGCCCTCTGTGAGCTGCTCGACGGCGTAGTCGGCGGACTCCTCGCAGTAGAGCGTGAGCCGGACGTGCTCGGTGTTGGCCACATTGCTGTTGGGCCCCAGGAAGCGGTAGCCGAGGAAGGCCGCCGCGGCCAGTACGATGAGGATGATGAGCAGGTCCACTATATTGACCTTGCCAAAGAGCCTGCCTTTTTCGTCGATCATTTCTGATTACCTCCGGTGATGTTGTTTAAAGCTTATTGATACGCGCGGAAAACGTCCCACGCGAGCTTGTTGAGGTCGAATTCTTCGTCTATCTTGCGAGCGGCGGCGGCGGAGAGGGAGGCGCGCAGCGCATCGTCCTCCATCAGCTCCAGGATGGCGCGGGCGAAGCCCTCCGTGTCGCCGTACTCGAGCACGCGGCCGCAGACGGTATTCGTCTCCGCCAGGTCGCGGTTGCCGCCCACGTCCGTCACCACCAGGGGGAGGCCGGCGTTCATCGCTTCGAGGATGGCGAAGCTCATGGCCTCGTTGCAGCTGCTGGTGTTGAGGTAGAGGTCGGATGCGCGCAGTATGTCCGCCGTGTCGCGGCGGAAGCCGGCCTGCACGACCTTGCCGCCGATGCCGAGGGCGGCCTTTTTGGCGGCGAAGTCCTCGTAGCCCTCGCCGTCGCCGCAGACGACGCAGCGCCAGGGGCGGTCCGTCAGCCGGTCGAGCCGCGCGAGGGCGTCCAGCAGGAAGCCGAGGCCCTTTTCCGGCGCGTAGCGCGCGAGGATGGCCATCATGAAGTCCCCCTCGCCGACGCCGAGGCCCATGCGGGCCGCGGTGTCCCGCCGGCGGTCCCTGGCGGGCTCCACGCCGTTATAGACGACCTCGATGCGCTCGGGGCAGACGCCGTTTTCGATCATGATGTCGCGCCCCTCGCGGCAGACGGCGATGATCTTGTGGTCGCGGGGGGTAAAGATGCGGTTGAGCACGCGCCAGCGCGCGCCAGAGCGCTGGGTGAGGTGGTTGGTATATACCACGCGCGGCGCGGCATAGTGCCGCAGGGAGAGCAGGGCGATGATGTTCTCGCGCGGGTACTGGGCGTGTATCACCTCGATGCCGTGATCTTCGCAGTAGCGCGCCAGGCGTTTCGGGGCCGTGAGCGCGCCGCGGCGGCCCAGGTCGAGCCGCAGTGAGGGGACGCCCCGCGCGGCCATCTTTTCGCTCAGCTCGCCCGGCACGCAGTAGGCGAAGTGGCACTCGTGCCCGGCATCGGAGAAGATGCGCACGAGGTTCTCCACGTATTTCTCCGTCCCCGCCTTGCCGGCGTAATTTATGAGGTACAGTATTTTCATCTTGCGCCTCCAGCAGTTTTTTCAGCTCCTGCCAAGTATATAATAACTGCCTGCGTCCGTCAACCCGGCCAGGACGCGCCCAGGAATGGCGCAGGGCGGGAAACGCGGGCGGGAGAGCGATATTTTGATTGAAAAAGGGCGGGAAATGTGCTACACTGCCGTTTTGAGGTGTTGAGCTTGACCGAGAGGCTTTATTATATGGACGGGCACTGCGCGCGCTTTGTTTCCCGCGTCGCCTCCTGCGAGGCGTGTGAGGGGGGATACGACGTGCGGCTCGAGCGCACGGCCTTTTTCCCCGGCGGGGGAGGGCAGGAGGCGGACAGCGGCACGCTGGGCGGCATGAGGCTGCTGGCCCTGCGCGAGACGGAGGACGGGGACATCGCCCACATCCTGCCCGCGCCGCTGGAGCCGGGAGCCGAAACTGAGGGCGCGCTCGACTGGGACGTGCGCTTCGCACGGATGCAGTCGCACTCCGGCGAGCACATCGTGTCCGGCACCGTGCACCGGCTGTTCGGCTATGACAACGTGGGCTTCCACATGGGGCGCGACTTCATGACGCTGGACTTTTCCGGCGAACTGTCGCCGAAAGACATAGCGCGCGTGGAGCTTGAATCCAACCGCGCCGTCTGGCGCGACGCGCCCGTGCGCACGCTGCTGCCGCGGCCGGAGGAGCTGGGAAAATACGATTACCGCAGCAAAAAGGAGCTCAGCGGCCAGGTGCGCCTGGTGGAGATCGAGGGCGTGGACCTCTGCGCCTGCTGTGCGCCGCACGTCGCCCGCACCGGGGAGATAGGCGTGATAAAGGTCATAGACTCCATGCGCCACCGCGGGGGGACGAGGCTGACGGTGCTCGCCGGAGAGGCGGCGTTTCACGACTGCGCCGCCGTCTATGTGCAGAATTCGGCCGTGTCCGCGGCGCTTTCCGCCAAGCGGCTGGAGACGGCCGCGGCCGTGCGGCGCGTGCTCTGCGAGAAGGAAGAGGAGCACTCCGCAGTGACGGAGCTGAAAAAAGAGCTGTTGCGCGTGAAAGCCGCCGCCCTGCGCCCCACGGAGGGCAACATGTGCATCTTCGAGCCGGACATGGACCCCGTGACGCTGCGCGAGCTGGTAAACGCCGGGATGGAGGCCGCGGGCGGCGTGTGCGCCGCTTTTTCCGGGGCGGACGGGGATTACCGCTATATAATCGGCAGCCGGAACGTGGACCTGCGGGCCGCGGCGAGGGAAATAAACGCGGCGATATCCGGGCGCGGCGGCGGGACGGGCACCATGATACAGGGCTCCTGCCGGGCGTCAAGGGCAGAAATAGAACAATATTTTGCGTCCGCTGCCGCCAAATTCACAGATTATTGACAAATCATCGCAAGCACAATGCTAATATAATTACTGTAATTTATGCCCCCCGGGGCAATTCGATATATATTTAGCAGAAAGGTGAAGCTAAATGCGGGAAAAGTTGGCAAGATTCATGATCGGGCGCAACGGGAGCGACCAGCTTACGAGATTCATATCCATCGTTGTCTGCGTGGCGCTGGTGCTCTCGCTGTTCATGGACACCGACGCGCAGCTGGCCATATGGTTCATCGCCATCATCGCGGCCATATATGTATACTTCCGCGTGTTTTCGCGCAACGTGGCCAGGCGCAGGCAGGAGAACGCGCGTTTCCTCAACGCCACCGCCTCCGTCCGCGGGTATTTCCGCGGGCTGCGCGAGCGCTGGACCCAGCGGCGGGACTACAGGTTCTTCCGCTGCCCCTCATGCCGCACGATGCTGCGCGTGCCGCGCGGCAAGGGCAAGATACGCATCGTCTGCCGCAAGTGCGGCACGTCATTCATAAGGAACACCTGAGATGTTTGGCTATGTTATCGCTGACAGGGAGATCATGACCGAGGAGCAGGTGGGGCGCTACCGGGCGTATTACTGCGGCCTCTGCCGCGCGCTCAAGCGCCGGCACGGCGCCGCCGCGCGGTTCACGCTCAACTACGACATGACCTTCCTTGTTTTGCTGCTCAGCTCCATGTGCGAGCCGGAGGAGGAAGAGAGCGGCTGCGGCCGCTGCGCCGCCCATCCGCTCAGCGAGCACTCCTGGATATGCAGCGCCTTTACGGACTACGCCGCGGACATGAACGTGGCCCTGGCCTATCTAAACTGCCTGGACGACTGGCGAGACGAGCGCCGGCTGCTCAGCCGGGCGGAGGCTGCGGCCCTCTCCGGGGCCTACGCGCGCGTAAAGGCCGACTATCCGCAGCGCTGCGGCTTTATCGAGGAGCGGCTGGCCGAGCTGGCGGATATCGAGAGCCGCGGCGAGACGGACCCGGACGCCGGCGCGCGCTGCTTCGGGCGGCTGATGGGCGAGGTGTTCGACTATGGGCTCGACGGCACCTGGTCGCCGCGCATACGGCGCTTCGGGGAGGAGCTGGGCGAGTTCATCTACATCATGGACGCGGCCGTGGACCTGCCGGAGGACGCCGCGCACGGGCGCTACAACCCGCTGGCGGGATACGCCGAGGGCAAGAGCGAGGAGGAGCTGCACGCGCTGCTCACCGTGCTCATCGGGGAGGCGGCGGAGCAGTTTGAGCGGCTGCCGCTCGTCAGGGACGTGGACATAATGCGAAATATACTCTATTCCGGCGTCTGGCTGCGATATAATATCGAGATGGAGAAACGACACAGAAAGGAAGGGGGAGCAGCCGTTGAATCGTGACCCATACGAGGTACTCGGCGTTTCGCGCGATGCGAGCGACGAGGAGATCAAAGCGGCATACCGCGCCCTGGCAAAAAAATACCACCCCGACCGCAACCCCGGCAACAAGGCTGCGGCGGAAAAGATGAACGAGATAAATGCCGCCTACGACGCCATAAAGAGCGGCGAAGCGGGCCGCTACGGCCCCGGCGCTTACGGCGCGGGGGGCTACGGCGGCTATGGCTACGGATACGGGCAGCAGGAGCAGGACCCCTGGACCGCCTGGCAGCAGGCCTGGAGCGGGGGATATCAGCAGCAGTACGGGCAGGAGGAGCGCACGGAGTACCGCGCGGCGGAGAACTATATCCGCGCCGGGCACTTCCAGGAGGCCTTCACCGCCCTCTCCTCCGTCCCCGCGGCGGAGCGGGACGCGCGCTGGTACTACCTGGCGGCCATCGCCAACTCCGGCCTTGGCAACCGCATAACCGCCATCGAATACGCCCAGCGCGCCGTCAGCATGGAGCCCGGCAACCAGGACTACCGCAGCCTGCTCGAGGAGCTGCAGCACGGCGGCACCGTCTATACCGACCGGCGCGCCGGCTTCAACATGGGCGGGCGGGGCATGAACAGCCTCTGCCTGGGGCTCTGCGCGGCGCAGCTGTGCATGAACTTCTGCCGGATGCCCGTCTGCTGGATATGACGCCATGGAACTGAGGGAATTTTTCGAGCGCCACCCCAAATGCGCGCTGGCTTTTTCCGGCGGGACGGATTCCGCCCTGCTGCTCTGTGAGGCGCGGCGCCTGGGGGCGGACGTGAAGGCCTATTTTGTCAAGGGGCCGTTCCAGCCGCAGTTCGAGCTGGAGGACGCGCGCCGGCTGGCAAAAGAGCTGGGCGCGGAGATGGAGGTCATCGAGACGGACGTGCTCGCGCTGCCGGAGGTGGCGGAGAACGGGCCGAGGCGCTGCTATTACTGCAAGAGGGCGATCTTTTCGCTCATTTTTGAGCGCGCGCGGCGGGATGGCTACGACACCGTCATCGACGGCACCAACGCCTCCGACCAGGTGGACGACCGGCCGGGGATGCAGGCCATCGCCGAGCTGGGCGTGCTTTCGCCGCTGAGGATGTGCGGCGTCACCAAGGCGCAGGTGCGCGAACTGTCGGCGGAGGCCGGGCTGTTCACGGCGCGCAAGCCGTCCTACGCCTGCCTGGCGACGCGCGTGCCCACCGGCACGGCCATCACCCGCGAGGCGTTGGAAAAGGTGGAGCGCGGGGAGGAGGCGCTGCGGGAAATGGGCTTTTCCGACCTGCGCCTGAGGCTGGAGGGCACGGGCGCGAGGCTCGAGCTGCCGGCCGCGCAGCTGCCCGCCGTTGTGCAAAACAGGGAGAGGGTGCTGAAGGCGCTGCTGCCGTCCTTTTCTCGTGTAACAGTTGACCTTGCGGGACGGACAAAATGAATATGAAATAATATATATGGTGTAAAATATGCAGTATTTGCCGCGAAAGCGGTGAATACTGCATATTGTGCATATTGGGGAACGCTCAATAACTCATCTTTTTCTGCGCGTTTATCTTGACAATAACATGAGGTTATTGTATAATTTTCAACACGGACAGCTCCAAAATGAGATAGGAACTGTGAAAAATGGCAGTAAAACTGCCAGAAAATTGCATTTCTAACTGGCAAAGGAGGTGTAGTTTTCCCGGAAACGAGAGGGGTTTCCGGTATATTTCGCAGATTAAAACACTACTTTGAGGAGGAAAAGGAAGAAATGAAGATCCTTAAGACGGTAAAGAAGATCCCCGGCGGCCTGATGGTCATACCCCTGCTGCTGGGCGCGGCGTTCAACACATGGCTGCCCGACCTGATCACCATCGGCGGCGACGGCACCTTCACCACCTATCTGTGGAAGAGCGGCGCCATGCCCATCCTGGCCGTGTTCCTGTTCTGCAACGGCGCTCAGATAAACGTCAAGTCCGCCGGTATACCCCTGGCCAAGGGCGTCATCCTGACGGCTGTAAAGTTTGTCATCGGCGCGGCCCTCGGCATCATCGTCAACTCCCTGTGGGGCCCCGAAGGCATCCTGGGCCTGACCCCGCTGGCCCTGATCGGCGCTATCACCAACTCCAACGGCGGCCTCTTCTCCGCCCTGGCCGGTGAGTTCGGCGATTCCAGCGACGTCGGCGCTGTCTCCATCCTCTCCATCAACGACGGCCCGTTCCTGACCATGGTCGCCATGGGCGTCAGCGGCGCGGCCGATATCCCCTTCATGGTCCTCGTGGGCAGCATCGTCCCCATCGCCGTGGGCTGCGTCCTTGGCAACCTCGACGAGGATATCCGCGAGTTCTGCGCCCCCGGCGCTACCATGATGATTCCCTTCTTCGCGTTCCCCCTTGGCGCCGGCCTGAACTTCATGCAGCTGCTCACCGCCGGCATCCCGGGCATCTTCCTCGGCGTCATCTGCTGCCTGCTCACCGGCCTCGGCGGCTACCTCTGCATGCGTCTCATCCGCAGCAAGCACCCCGAAGCTGGCGGCGCCATCGGCACCACCGCCGGCAACGCGGCCAGCACCCCGGCCTCCCTTGCCCAGGCTGACACGTCTCTTGCTCCTTATGAGACTGCCGCCACGGCCCAGATGGCCGCGAGCTGCATCGTGACCGCCATCCTCTGCCCGATCCTTGTCAGCTTCCTGCACAAGTACGAAGTCAAGCGTCAGGCCAAGGTGGCCGCCAAGAAGGCCGGCAAGGCCTAAAAAGCCGCAATTTATACTCAGGGCAGGCGGTGTTATGCCACCTGCCCCGAGGCGTATAAAAGAGAAACGCTCAATTTACATATCTGGAGGTCGTTTATCATGCCTGTCGTAAAGTTTCCCTATGGCAAAGAGTTCCTGAGCCTTGATATCCCCGAGAACCGTTTCGCCGG
>DVOV01000237.1 GCA_018713375.1 Candidatus Scatomorpha stercorigallinarum
CGCATAGCGGGATTGTGTAAAGGTAGCACAGCGGACTCTGACTCCGTATGTGAGGGTTCGAATCCTTCTCCCGCTGCCAGAAAAACTCTCCGGGATCGTCCTGATCCCGGAGGGTTTTTGCATTATACACGCATCTTGCGCCCCGGCCCGTACCGCGCACGGCCAGAGGGCCCGCCCGTACCCCTAAAATGACCCCTTATGTGAAGAGGGACACAGCAAACGTCCGTTAAAGCAATACCCGCGGGGCGAGAGCCCCGCGGGTATTTTGCTTACAGGTTTTTGCTTGACTACCGGGAAGCAGGGCGCAGCCCACTGCATCCGGACGCAGCCCGGGCGGGGCTGCTGGGCTCAGGCCTCCTGGTACAGCTCCAGGATAGCGCCGTCCTTCCAGACGAAGGCCAGGCGGTCGCCCTTGTCGTTGGCGTCCATGGGGCCGCAGATGACGGAGTCGGCGTCGTCGATGTACTTTTGCAGGTCATCGACCCTGTATGCGACATGGGGGTTGCGGTGCAGCACCTCCGGGAAGGGGGTGCCCTCCTCAAATTTCAGGTACTCGATCTTGTAATCATAGTCATCGACGTTGCTGACCCAAAAGCCGGCGCCCTCGTTGTGGACCATGCCGGGCTTCCTGTTGGTGACGGGGATGCCGATGTGCATGTATTCAGCGGACATAGTGTTCCCTCCTAAAATATCCCGTGCGGCCGCGGCCGCGCGGCGCTCATTGGCTGTGCTTTATCTCCTGATAGACCTCGAAGGCCTGCTTGGGCGTGTAGCCCTCGTGCACCACCTTGCCGATGGCCTGGGCCATGCCGGCGGGGCAGTCGGACTGGAAAATATTGCGGCCCATGTCCACGCCGTGCGCGCCGTCGCGGATGGCCTTATAGGCCATTTCCAGGGCGTCCAGCTCGGGCAGCTTCTTGCCGCCGGCGATGACTATCGGCACCGGGCAGGCTGCGGCCACGTGCTCGAAGCCCTCGCAGTAGTAGCTCTTGACGATGTTGGCGCCGTTTTCCGCCAGCACGCGGGTGGCCAGCAGGAAGAAACGCTCCGTGCGCTCCATGTCCTTGCCCACGGCCACCACGCCGAGGGTGGGGATTCCGAAGCGCGTGGCGGCGTCCACCGTGCGGGCGAGCAGCTCCAGCGAGCGGCTCTCGCCCGGCGCGCCGATAAAGGTCTGCACGGCGACGCAGTCGGCGCCGGTGCGGATGGCGTTTTCCATGTCGCAGGCGAAGCCGCCGCCGTTGGACATGTCGTCAAAGAGCACGGTGGAGTCGTAGGTCATGCGCACGCACCTGGCCACGCGCGCCGCGGGCGGGATGCAGTCGCGGAAGATGCCGCGCGTGCCCATCAGCACGTCCACATGGGGCATCAGCGGCGGGATGACGAGGTCGATGCGCTCGAGCCCCGCCGTGGGGCCCATGATGTAGCCGTGGTCAAAGGCCAGCATCACCGTGTTGCCGGACTTCGGGCTGAATATGCGCGCCAGGCGGCCCTTCATGCCGTAGTCGCAGTGAGCGGCGCCCTTGACGTAAAAGCCCTCCTGCGCCGCGGGGACGTCCAGATGGTAGTCGTGCGCGGCCCTGTTACCGATGTTGTCAGCCATGGCTCACTCCTTGCTGTAGGCGGGGGTGTGGCAGGGGGAGTTCCAGAGGCGGAGCGTCTCGTCGTCCCACTTGGCGATGTTCATCTGGAAACCGCCGGCCTCCTGGACGGTGAGTATCTCGCCGACCATGCTGGCCACGACCTCCACGCCCTTGCCGCGCAGGAACTCCACGGTGTCCTTGAAGAGCACCAGCAGCTCCATCATGGTGGTCGCGCCGCAGCCGTTTATCATGACGAAGGCCTTGTCCCCGGCCTGCAGGCCGAGCTTGGCGCTGAGAGCCCCGGCCACGGTGGCGACGGTGTCCCGGGAGGACATCATCGGCACGCGCACGCCGCCGCCCTCGCCGTGCTGGCCGGCGCCGATCTCCATCATGTCGGTCTCGCCGAGGTCGCCGAAGGGCATGCCGTTCTGCGGATGGGTGGCGTCGGTGGACTTGACGGTGACGGAGGCCATGTTGTCGGCGTATTTCTGGGCTATCTCGGCGACCTCGTCGAGGCTTTTGCCCTCGCGGGCGGCCGCGGCGGCCACGTGATAGAGCGCCACCGCGCCGGCCAGTCCGCGCCTGTTGTCCTCGCCGTTGGGGTCATACTGTATCTCCTCGCCGGTGACGACCTGGCGGAAGTTCAGCCCGGCCTTCTGCGCCAGCTTGATGGCCTGCTTGCCGGCCAGCTGGTCGCCGGCGTAGTTGAGGGTGAGCAGCAGCACGCCGTGGCCCTTGTCGGCCAGCTTCATGGCCTCAAAGACGAGCTTCGCGTTGGGCGCGGCAAAGATGTCGCCCACGGCCTGCACGTCGAGCATGCCCTTGCCGACGAAGCCGGCCTGCGCGGGCTCGTGGCCGGAGCCGCCGTAAGTGACGATAGTCACGCGGTCGGCGTTTTCCAGGTCCTTGCTGATGACCAGGTGCCCGTCAACGGTGAGGATGTCGGGATAGGCCAGGCCGAGGCCGACGAGCTCCTCGTCGGTGATGGTCTCCGGGGCGTTGATGAATTTCTTCATTTTCATAGTACATACCACCTGTTCGTTTAAATTAAAATGCGTTCATTCTGCCAGGCCCCTGAAGAAATACGCCATTGACACGGCGCCGGCGTCGGGGGTGCCGATGGTCTGCTCGCCGTAGCTCTTGGCCCGGCCGAATTTTGATACGAAGTTCCTGGAGTTCTCCGCGCCGGCCGCAGCCGCCGCGGCTGCCGCGGCAAGGAGCCCGGCCTCGTCCGCGCCGTCGTAGGCGGCTATCGCCTCCGTGGCGGGGATCAGGGCGTCCATCATCGTCTTGTCGCCCACTTTGGCGCCGGATATGTCGGCGAGCGCCTCGTACGCCCCGGCGAACATGGCCTTCAGGCCGGCGGCGTCGATCTCGCCGCCCGCAGGAGCGTTTTCCTGCATGCCGTCCAGCCAGGTGTTCCAGAGCGGCACGGCGCTGCCGCCGTTGATCTCCATCACGGCCATCGCCGCGCCGTCCAGCATCTCCTGTATGCCGTCCGCAGGCTCCTCCAGCGCGCCGGATATGGCCCCGGCGATCTTGCTCATGGTCAGGCCGTGGTCGGCGTCTCCAAAGCGGGCGTCGATGTCGCTCAGCTCCTGCTCGGCTGCCGTCACGGCGGCGCAGGCGTTTTTCAGCCTTTCGGATAGTTCGGCTTTGTTCACTGCTCACACCTCCACGGCGGACTCGGCGTCCGCCGGATATCAACGCACGTTTGTAACGTTTGTGATCATAACTTAGCACATATGGTTACGTATGTCAACGCAAAAGGCCAATTTCCCTGTAATCCACAAATACATGCACGCGCCATTGGGCAATATGCGCAAAGCCCCCGGGGAGCTCATGCCTTTTGTCCCCGGGGGTTGGTTACATATGTTACTTACAGTTCAAATACTGCCTCGATGATATCCGAACGCGCCACGATGTGGGTCAGGAGCCCAGATCTGAGCGCGCCGCGCACGGCTTTTGCGCTGGTGTTGGCGGAACAGACGCCGATGATGTTCTGGCAGCGGCGGAGCACGTCCACCGGTATCTGGATGGCGAAGTCCTGCTCGGACTGTATCACATGGCCATCCTCGTTGAAATAATAGACGAGCATGCGGCCGCAGGCGCGCTGCTCCTGCAGCAGGCTGCCGTAGCGCACAAGGGAGGCGAAGTCGGGGCTGGAGGGGTAGTCGCCTATGTTCACGAGGGCGGTGTCCAGCGTTTCCCACTGGCGGTATATCTGGCGGTAGACCTCGGTCGAACAGAGCACTTCCTTTTCCTCCAGGCTCTCGGGCAGCGCGGGGAGATAGAGGAAATGCGGCGCCGCGCCCAGCTGCTGGGCCATCAGGCGGATGTTTTCGTTGGACTGGTAATTGCGCGCGGGGATGCTGGCGTTGCCGACCAGCGGGCAGATATCCGTGACGGGGCTGTCCGTCTGCGGGTTCTGCTCGAGCCAGTTGACGATCTGGCCGATGAGATAGCCCCAGCCCACGCCCAGGCGCTGCGCGCCCAGCTGCCACAGCAGCTGCACCGCCCCCTCGGACAGCAGGCGGTTGGCGCCGTCGCTGTCGCCGCCGTCGTCGATCAGCACGCCGCCCTGGACAGAGCCCATGCGCCGCAGCCGCTCCATCAGCCGCGCCGTCCTTGTCTCCGGGTCGTGGACGGTTATCTCCACCACGCCCAGGGCCCGCGCCTCCGCCAGCAGGCGGCTGACCATGGGCCGGGAGACGCCCAGCTCGCGGGCGATGTCGCTCTGTTTTTGGTCCTCCAGGTAATAGCGGCGGGCCACGTAGGCCAGGCGCTTTCGTTTGTCCTGACTTATATTCACGGAGTTGACCTCTCCTTAAAGACTGCGCACATTTGTAACCGCGCGTTTTGTACACAGTATATCGGAGACGGCGGGAAAATGCAAGCCAAAAGGCCCGGCGGCGTCCTTTGCTATTTTCGCTTGGGGATGGATATGGTGACGATCAGCTCGTCCTCCGTCTCCCGGCGGGTCATGCCGGCCTCGATGCCGCCGCGCTTCATCACGTCCAGGCTGTGGCTGAGGCTGTTGAGGAACACGCGCACGTCCTTCAGTATCAGCGCGCGGCGGGGCGGAGGGCTTGCCGGCGGCGCGAGCAGGGAATCGACATATTCGTCCGTCTGCGCCACGTTGAGGCCCTTTGCGGCTATGTACTCCAGCGCGCGGCGCTGCTCGTCCGGCGCGCGCAGGCGCAGCAGGGCGCGGGCGTGGCGCTCGGTGAGCCCGGCGTCGAGCGCGCCCTCCAGCACATCCTGCGGCAGGCGCAGCAAGCGCAGTTTGTTGGCCACGGCGCTCTGGCTGCGGCCCAGCCGCCGCGCGCACTCCTCCTGGCTCATGTCGAACAGGCGGATGAGGTTGGCGATGCCCCGCGCCTCCTCGGCGAAGTTCAGGTCCTGCCGCTGCACGTTCTCCACCATCGCCAGCAGGCTGGACTCCTCCATGTCCACGTCCAGCACCACGCAGGGCACCTTTTTCAGCCCCGCCATGCGGGCCGCGCGCAGGCGGCGCTCGCCCGCCACCAGCTCGTAGCGGCCGTAGTGCAGCCGCACGGAGAGCGGCGAGATGACGCCGTATTCGCGGATGCTCGCCGCCAGCTCCTCCAGCGCCGCCGGGTCGAACACGGTGCGCGGCTGGTTGGGGTTGGGGTCGATGTCCGCCACCGCCAGCTGCACGATCCCCGCCCGCCCCAGGCGCGATGTGGCGATAACTCCCTGCATGGGCAACTCTCCTTTGCGTTTTTGCCCACATTTTAGCCCCCGCCGGGCGCAAAATCCCGCGAACCAAGCTGCGCTTGGATGCAGATGCGCTGCGCGCCGCGCTGACGGAAGGCCCCAGCAAGGGGGCTTCTGAGGGGTTTCTTTTTGTCTTGTCAAAAAGAAACCCCTCAGACTCCAAAGAGAAAACCGCTTTGGCGGTAGTCGTAAACGGGTGCTGTCTTTTATGGCTTTCAGTTCGCCGCAGGTGCTCATCCTGGTGTCGGATGGCCCTGCCCATCGCCGACCGTGCGTTGCTTCGCCTCGCTCGCGGCACTGCCGCGCAGAAGCCCGGGGGGCAAGTGGGCGGAGCCCCCAATAAACGCCCTCGACGAGCAAATGTCTCCAACCACGCAAAAACCGTCCGTGGGCGGGCTCCGCCCGCTCCGCCCATCTCGCACGCCCGCGCCCGTAAGCGCGGGCGGCGTATCAAGTCCCATTTTGCCCCGCAAAATGGGACACCTTAGAAAAGCCTGTTGACTCAGAGGCTTCCAACGTCCCAAATATCGGAATGGCCGCCCGCATAGGGCGGCCAAAATCGCCCCGGGGCTTTGCCTCGGGGCGATACCTTATCTTGCGCCTT
>DVOV01000238.1 GCA_018713375.1 Candidatus Scatomorpha stercorigallinarum
CGCCCGTGGCGATCTTGCCCCACCAGGAGGACAGCGTGCCGTTGAATGTGATCAGCGCCGGGATGGTGCCCTTGAGCAGCACGCCGAAGAGCGTACCGAACATGTAGCCGACGCCGCCGGTGAGCAGCGTGCCGCCGATGACGGTGGCGGAGATGACGTCCAATTCGCCGCCCTGCAGGGCGAGGTTCCAGCCGGACTTGACGTAGAGCACGTAGGCCACGCCCGCCAGCACGGAGCACAGGCCGTTGAAGCCGTAGACGAGCACCTTCGTGCGCGCTACGGGCAGGCCCATCAGCTTGGCCGACTGCTCGTTGCCGCCAAGGGCGTAGACGTTGCGGCCAAAGCGCGTCTTTTGCATGATGATGGCGCCGATGACGATCATCGCCAGGAACAAAAGCACGCTGAAGTTGATGGTGGCCACGGGCTTGATCTTCTCCCACTGGCCGTCCACCAGATGGTAGAAGGTGATCTTCCAGCCCGCCAGCGCGTCGATGGCCTCATTGGAGATGGGGATCGATTCGCGGCTGATCAGCGAGCAGACGCCGCGCGCCAGGAAGTTGCCCGTCAGCGTGGTGATGAAGGGCGGCACGTTCAGGTAGTGGATGGTCGCGCCCATCAGAAGGCCGAGGCCCACGCCCACCACGATGGAGAAGGCGATGCAGACGAAGGGGTCGATGCCCAGGATGCTGTTGCCATAGGCGATGAACATGCCCGTGAGCGAGGCCACCGCCGCCACCGACAGGTCGATGCCGCCGGTGATGAGCACCATCGTCATGCCCACGGCGCTGATGCCGATGTAGGCGTTGTCGCTGAAGAGCAGCAGGAACGTGCGAAGCGTGGTGAAGCCCTTGCTGCCGTAGGCGATGGCGCCGACGATGTAGATGACGAGGAACACCGCGATCGTGGAATAGACCATGATGTACTTGGGGTTGAGTATGCGCGAGAGCAGGCTCCGGCGCTTCGGCTGCGTATTAAGCATGTACTTCCCCCCTTACCGTGCTTTTGCGGGCCTTGGAGCGCTTGGACATCCAGTTGCGCATCGGCTCGGACTGCAACACGATGACCACGGCGATGATCATGGCCTTGAACGCCATCGTCGATTCGGACGTGATGCCGAAGTAGAGCACGAAGGTGACGATGGTGCGGATGATGATGGAGCCGATCACCGTGCCGGCGATGGAGAACTTGCCGCCGGACATGCTGGTGCCGCCGATGACCACGGCGAGTATGGCGTCCATTTCATAGTTGAGGCCGGCGTTGTTGGAGTCGCAGGAAGAGATGCGGCTGGAGTAGATCAGGCCCGAGATGCCCGCCAGGAAACCGGTGAGCATGTAGACGATGAGTATGATGCGGTCCGAGCGCAGGCCGGAAACGCGGCTGGCGCTGCGGTTGACGCCCACGGACTCGACGAACATGCCAAACGCCGTCTTGCGGGTGAACAGCGCCACCGCCGCCACCACTACGATGGAGATGATGACCGGCATCGGCAGTCCCAGGAAGCTGCCGCCGCCGATGAGCTGGAACGGCGTGTAGCCGGTGGTGTACTGCTTGCCGTCGGTGACGATCTGGGCGATGCCGCGGCCCGCCACCATGAGGATCAGCGTGGCGATGATCGGCTGTATGTTCAGTTTCGCCACCAGAGCGCCGTTGAACAGGCCCATCAGCAGGCAGACGGCCAGCGGCACCACAATGACCCAGACGAAGGGCTGCACGGTGTAGTCGCCCGGCGTGGTGTACACGTCGATGTCCCAGCGCAGGAACTTGAGCGCCAGTGCGCCGGACACGGCCACCAGGGCGCCCACGGAAATGTCCGTGCCGCCCAGGGCGATGACCAGCGTCATGCCCATGGCGATGATGGTGATCTCCGCCGAGCGGTTGAGGATGGTGATCAGGGAGCCGATCAGCATGCCGGAACTCGGCTCATAGCGGATGGAGAAGAAGTCCGGCCGGATCCACAGGCAGACCATGAGGATGGCCAGCTCCGCCACCACGGCGTAGGTCAGCTTGGAATGCAGTATGCCCTCCGGCATGCGCATCTTGTTGCCCGAGATCAACAGGGCAACGACGAAGGCGAGCCCCAGAAGGATGCCCGTGATCAAAAGCGGGAAGCGCTTGAGATAGGCGAAGGACTGCAAACCGCTGCGCTCGGCAAGGTGCTCGGCGATGGCCGATTCCTGCAGGCTGACGCCCGAATCCCCGGCGGCTTCCGCCAGTTCTTCCTCCGCGGCGGCCTCCGTCGTTTCCGCGGCAGCCTCTTCGGTCGCGGCCTCAGCCTCTTCCGCAGGCGCCTCCGTAGCCGCCGGCGCGGCCAGTTCGGCGGCGCTCAGGGTGACGGTGTTGCCCAGCGTGAAGCCCCAAATGCCCATGGCGACCATGACGATGCACAAGACCGCCAGCAGGGCCAGACTGAGCTTGTTTTTGCTGTTGTTCACGCGCTCGCCCCCTCTCCGGCAATGATCTTGAGGATCTCACTCTGCGTATCCGCGCCAAATTCGCCGCCCAGTTCGCCGGCCTTCTTGCCATCGCGCATGATGAGTATGCGGTTGGAGCAGCGAATGACTTCCTCCAGCTCGCTGGAGATGAAGATCACGGACACGCCATTGTTGCACATTTCCAGCATCAGGCGCTGGATCTCGGCCTTGGCGCCCACGTCGATGCCGCGGGTCGGCTCGTCGAGGATGAGCAGATCCGGCTGCGTCGCCATCCAGCGGGCGAGGATGACCTTTTGCTGGTTGCCGCCGGAGAGTTCGCCGATCTTCTTCTCGGCGTCCGGCGTGGCGATGGAGAGCATCTTGATGTATTTGTCAGCGATCTCCGATTGCTCCTTGCGGCTGATGGGGTGCAGAAAACCGCGCTTGGCCTGCATGGCGAGGATGATGTTCTCGCGAATGGACAGATCGCCGATGATGCCGTCGCGCTTTCTGTCCTCGGGGCAGAAGGCCATCTTGTGGTTGATGGAATCGAGCGGGTTGCGCGCCT
>DVOV01000239.1 GCA_018713375.1 Candidatus Scatomorpha stercorigallinarum
CGTAGCGGATCTTGCCGTCGGCGATGTCGTAGAAGCGGTTGATGAGGTTGGTGATGGTGGTCTTGCCCGCGCCGGTGGCGCCGACGAAGGCGATCTTCTGCCCGGGCTTGGCCCACATGCTGATGTCGTGCAGCACGAGCTTATCCTCGTCGTAGCCGAAGTCCACGTGGTCGAACACGACCTGGCCGCGCAGTTTGGTGTAGGTGACGGTGCCGTCCGCCTTGTGCGGGTGCTTCCAGGCCCAGACGTTGGTGCGCTCCTCGGTCTCATAGATCTCGTCGCCCTCGCCCTCCCTGGCGTTGACGAGCTCGACGTAGCCCTCGTCCTTCTCCGGCTCCTGGTCCATCAGGTCGAAGACGCGCTGCGCGCCGGCGGCGGCGGTGACGACGAAGTTGATCTGCATGGAGAGCTGGCTGATGGGCTGGGTGAAGCTCTTGTTGAGGCCGACGAAGGTGACGACCGTGCCCACCGTGACGCCGGCGAGGCCGTTGATGGCGAGAATGGCGCCGACGATGGCCACCACGGCGTAGCTCAGCCAGCCGATGTTGGCGTTGACGGGCATCAGCAGGTTGGCGAAGGTGTTGGCCATGCAGCCGCTCTCGCGCAGCTCCTCGTTGACCTTGCGGAAGCCGGCCTTGGCCTCCTCCTCGTGGCAGAACACCTTGACGACCTTCTGGCCGTCCATCATCTCCTCGATGTAGCCGTCCACGGCGCCCAGGTCCTGCTGCTGCTTGATATAGTACTTGGCGGAGAACTTGGTGAACTTGCTGGTGACAAAGAGCATCAGCAGGGCGGTCAGCAGGCTGATGACGGTGAGCGCCGGGTTCAGCACCAGCATGGTGATGAAAGTGGCGATCATGGTGATGCTGGAGTTGATGGTCTGGGGGATGGTCTGGCTGATGAGCTGGCGCAGCGTGTCGATATCGTTGGTGTACACCGACATGATGTCGCCGTGGGCGTGGGTGTCGAAGTACTTGATGGGCAGGGACTCCATCTTGCTGAACAGGTCGTTACGCAGCAGCAGCATGGTGCCCTGGCTGACGTTGACCATCAGGCGGCTGTAGCAATAGGCGGCGAGCACGCCCGCGCCCATGATGCAGATGAGGCGGATGATGTCGTTCAGCAGCTCGGGGAAGAGGTCCGCGCCCGTGTTGAGCATGGGCTCGATGTAATCGTCAACGAGCGTCTGCGGGAAGGTGGCGCCGATGACGCTGGTGACGGCGTTTATCAGTATGCACACGATGACGAGGGCAAAGACCCACTTGTAGTGCGCGAGCATGTATTTTACCACGCGGCCGAGCAGGGGCATGGAGCTCTTGAGATGGCCGCGGCGGCCCTTTTTCTGATCCATAAAAGCCTACTCCTCCTTTCAGGCCGGCTGGTCGAAGTCGCCGCCGCCCTTGATCTGGCTCTCGTAGATGTCCTGATAGATGGCGTTCGACTTCAGCAGGTTCTCGTGCGTGTCAAAAGCGTCGATCCTGCCGTCGTCAAGGACGAGGATGCGGTCGGCGTCCTGCACGCTGGAGATGCGCTGGGCGATGATGATCTTGGTGGTGCCGGGGATGGTCTGGCGGAAGGCCGCGCGTATCCTGGCGTCCGTGGCCGTATCGACGGCGCTGGTGGAGTCGTCAAGTATCAGCACCTTGGGCTTTTTCAGCAGCGCGCGGGCGATGCACAGGCGCTGCTTCTGGCCGCCGGAGACGTTGTTGCCGCCGCGCTCGATGCGCGTGTCATAGCCGTCCGGGAAGCGGTCGATGAACTCGTCGGCGCATGCGGCCTGACATGCGGCTTTGCACTCTTCAAGCGTGGCGTTCTCGTTGCCCCAGCGGAGGTTTTCCAGTATCGTGCCGGTGAAGAGGGTGTTCTTCTGCAGCACGACGGCCACCTGGTTGCGCAGCGCCTCCATGTCGTACTGGCGCACGTCGATGCCGCCCACCTTCACGTCGCCGCTGTCCACATCGTAGAGGCGGCAGATGAGGTTGACAAGGCTTGACTTGCCCGCGCCGGTGCCGCCGATGACGCCGATGGTCTCGCCGGACCTGATGTGCAGGTCCACGTCCGAGAGGGCGTTCTTGCCGCTGCCGTGCTTATAGGAGAAGTTGACGTTGTCGAAGTCGATGGAGCCGTTGGGGACCTCGTAGATGGGGTCGTCCGGGTCGTGCAGATCCGGCTTCTCGCGCAGGACCTCGCTGATACGGCGCACGCTGGCGAGGGACATGGTGATCATGACCACCAGCATGGAGAGCATCATCAGGCTCATCAGCAGGCTCATGATGTAGCTGAAGAGGCTGGTGAGGTCGCCCGTCGTGAGGCTGCCGCCGACGATGAGCTCCGCGCCCATCCAGCTGACCATGATGATGCAGAAATAGACGGAGAGCATCATGGCCGGGTTGTTGAAGGCGAGCAGGCTCTCGGCCTTGACGGCCAGCTTGTAGAGCCGGGTGCTGGCCTTGGAGAACTTCTTGTCCTCATAGCCCTCGCGCACGAAGGCCTTCACCACGCGGATGGCGGAGACGTTTTCCTGCACGCTGGCGTTCAGGTCGTCATAGCCGTCGAACATCTTGTTGAAGATGCGGATGGTGACGACCATGATGCTGCCCAGGACGGCCACCAGGAACACGGCCGCGATGGCGAACGTGGGGGCGATCTGCGGGCAGATGATAAGGCACATGACGAAGCTGAAGATGAGGTTCAGCGGCGCGCGCACGGCCATACGCGTGCACATCATGTACGCCCACTGGACGTTGGTGATGTCCGTCGTCATGCGGGTGACAAGGCCGGGGACGGAGAACTTGTCGATGTTGGAGAAGGAAAAGGTCTGTACGTTATTGTATATGGCCTCGCGCAGGTTGGCCGCGAAGCCGGTGGACGACTTGGCGGCGAAACGGCCGGCCAGGGCGCCGAAGCCCAGCGATACGATGGCCATGGCGACCATCAGTATGCCGTAGCGCACGACGACGGAAAGGTCAGACGCCTGCAGGCCGTCGTCGATGATGATGGCGGTGATGAAGGGCATGAGTATTTCCAGCAGCACCTCGCCGGCAGTGAGACCCATGGTGATAAAGGCGTCTTTGCCGTATTTTCCCGCCTGTTTCAGAACGAGTTTCAAAGTTTTTATCCCTCCAGATTACTGTCCTCAGGGGACGAAAGGTTTTTCAGCATTTTTTTCTGCAGGCGGCAGAAGGTGACGATCTCGTCCTCCGTAAAGCCGCGGAAGAGCTGGTCCGGCAGGTCCTTGAGCATGGCGTCCATCATGTCGCGCACGTGCTCGCCCTTTTCCGTCACGCGCAGGAGCTTGCGCCGCTCGTCGAGCGCGCTGGGCTCCACGCTGACGAAGCCCTTTTCCCGCAGGCGCTTGACCATCGTCGAGGCCGCGGACATGGAATAGCCCATTTCCCGGTGCAGCTCCGTGAGCGAGGTCTCGCCCTGCGAGTTTTCCAGGATGTGCAGCAGGACGGACGCCTGTACGCCCGTCAGCCCCTGCTCGGCGAGGGCCCTGTCGCCCCGTGCGCAGAGCTGATAGCTGATGTACCGGTTGTCCCTGATCATTTCGCCAAGGTCAACATCCATCAGAGCGTTTACCCCCTTCCTTTAGATGTTAACTATTTGGACGTTGATATTTATAGCACGTTAAGTCTTGAATGTGAAATACAAATGTGTTATCATCTATAAATGTTTTTTATAGAATTTCTATATCATACAAATGTGCACAAAACATACGGAGGGAGTTTGTTGAATACTACACAGCTGGAGTGCTTCCTGGCGGTGGCCAACTGCCTGAATTTTTCGCGCGCGGCGGAGCAGCTGCGCCTCACCCAGCCGGCCGTCAGCCACCAGATAAGCACGCTGGAGGACGAGCTGGGCGTCAAGCTCTTCAAGCGCACGAGCAAAAGCGTGCGCCTGACGCAGGAGGGGTATCTATACACGCAGTACGCGGGGGAGATTATGCGCCTTTTCAACGTCTCGCGCGGGCGGCTGAAGGCGGCGCAGTCGGAGCGCCGGCGGGTGCTGGGCATCGGCTGCCGCAGCACGCTGGAGCTGGGGCTGCTCTCCGTGGCGCTCGCGCAGCTGCGCGAGGAGGACGGCGGCTTCGTGCCGATGCTGCGCGTGGTGCCGCACGATTCGCTGGAGAACCTGCTGCTGGACGGGGAGATACAGGTGATGCCGGCGTTCAGGGAAAACGCGCCCAAGCGCGCGGTCTATCACGAGCTCTCGCTCTGCCGCGTGGTCTGCGCCGCGCCGGCGGGCAGCCCGCTGGCACAGCGGGAGAGCGTGAGCGTGCAGGAGCTGGCCGGCAGCCCGCTGATCGCCGTCACGCGCCCCAACTCCGTGCCGCGCGCCGTCACGGCCGTGCAGAACCAGCTGCTGGCCGG
Organism: Candidatus Scatomorpha stercorigallinarum; assembly: GCA_018713375.1. The sequence continues at coordinate 4,374 of DVOV01000239.1, forward strand.
GCGCGACCCGGGCCAGGTGATATTCTGCGAGAGCTTCGAAGCGCAGAGCGCGGTGATCGCCGCGGGCTTCGCCGCCGCCGTGATGGCGGAGACGCCGGGCTCTCACACGACGGGCGTCTGCTATACGCCCGTGGAGGGCGCCGAGCCCATCTCCTACGGCGCCGCGTATATGCCCGGGGAGCGCGACCGGCTGCTTGAGCGCTTCCTGCGCGTGCTGGAGGAGACCGCCGCCGGGCAATGAGGGCAAAAATGCCGCCGCCCCGCATTTTGCGGGGCGGCGGCCGGCAATCTGGCATTGCTCTGTGAGCCGCGCGCTTTCGCCGTCGGCAAAAGCGGCAGATACAGCGGTAACAGGGTTTTCCACATTGACATTTGAGTTAGAGGCTGCTATGATATTATTGCCAGCAGGAGTTGTCCCGGTGTAAAAAGCGCCCGTTTGGGTGGCATTCCCGGTAGAATGGCTCTCCTGCTGGCTTGTGTTTTCTGGGTTGGCTTTCTGCCCGAAATCGGATATACTATCACTAGAAGGTGCGCCTCTCTCTATCCCAGGCTGCCGGCATTTGCCCGCACTTGGTTGAGGGGGCGCACCTTCATTAATTCCATTTTCGATCTCTATATTGCCGCGTCTGTCAAGATGAATAGGCGCAACAACGCTGTTGCCGGAACGTGCCGGCCCGTTCTGCAGATGTAACAAAGTATGTATCAGAGGAAGGCCTGCAAAAGTATCAGCAGCACCAGGCCGGGGATGCCGAGGACGCCGGCCACCAGGGCGTTGGTGGCGTTCATCCCCAGCGAGAGGTCGAAAAAGCCGCCGATGAAGTTGAACACGAAGAGCATCACGAAGCCGCAGAGCATGTTCAGCAGCAGTTTCAGCAGCAGCTTCATCGGCGTTTTCAGTATGGCCACGAGCAGCCAGATGAGCAGCGCGCAGACCACGATGACGGCGATAGTCGCGGGTGTTTCCATTTTTTTCCTCCTGTTGCTACAGATACAGCGACTTCAGGTTGCGCACGGCGCAGTTGTACTTGCTCCTGAGGGCGCTGATCTCGAATATACAGACATCCATCGACGCGTCGTCGGTGACGACGTCGAACTGGCGGTAGGCCTCTCCGAGCGAGCGGCGGACCTCGCCCAGTTCCGCCTGGGCTTTGGCGATCTCCGCGCGCTTTTCGCGCGCTGCTCTCGAACGTTTGGACATGGCGTTCACACTCCTTGTCCATATATTCTATTCAAAAGCAGGGAGCTTTAACCGTGCGCATGAAAAAATTCCCGCAAATATATCGCGCAGGCCGCGGCATACTACTCCCGGAGCTGAAGAGAGGCGCTCGAGCGGCGAGAGAGATAAGACCCGCGGAGATGCCTTGAATAAGCTCAAGTTCCGCGGGCGTTCGCAAACGCGAGACAGTCCGGGCGGAGCGGCGGGAGAGAGGCCGGAAGGCGCGCTCTCCCGCTTTTTTTGCCGCGCGAGGGCGCGACGGGCGCGCTGTTTTTGACGGTGCGGGGGCGGCGGATGTTTCCGCGCGCCGGCGCGCAAATGGCCCTTGCAATTTCCGGCGCGGTAAGATATAGTATATGGGTAAAATTGTGCTCAGTGATACAATATCTTGTGATGTGCGAGGGAAAACGGTAAATGGCAAGAAATACGGCCGAGAGCTACGGCAACGAGAGCATCTCACAGCTCAAGGGCGAGGATCGCGTCCGCAAGCGCCCGGCGGTCATCTTCGGCTCCGACGGGCTGGAGGGCTGCGAGCACGCGATGTTCGAGATACTCTCGAACTCCATAGACGAGGCGAGGGCCGGAAACGGCAGCATTATAACACTCACGCGCTATCTCGACAAGAGCATAGAATGCGAGGATTTTGGCCGCGGCTGCCCCGTGGACTGGAACCCGGTGGAGAAGCGCTGGAACTGGGAGCTCGTTTTCTGCGAGCTGTACGCCGGCGGCAAATACCGCAACAACGACGGCGGGGACTACGAGTATTCCCTGGGCCTCAACGGCCTGGGCAGCTGCGCCACGCAGTACGCGAGCGAATACATGGACGTCACCGTCCGCCGGGACGGGAAGAAGTACACGCTGCACTTTGAAAAGGGCCGCAACGTGGGCGGCCTCGGCGTGGAGCCGGCGGACCGCAAAAAGACCGGCACGCTCATCCGCTGGAAGCCGGACCTGGAGGTGTTCACGGACATCGACATCCCGCTCGAGCACTACGAGGAGACGCTGCGGCGGCAGGCGGTCGTGAACGCCGGGGTTACGTTCCGGCTCAGGAACGAGGTCGCCGCCGGCAAGTTTGAGACGAAGGATTTTTTCTATGAGCACGGCATACTCGACTATGTGCAGGAGATCGCCGGGGAAGAGGTGCTCAGCGCGCCGCATTTCATCTCCGCGGAGCGCAAGGGGCGCGACCGGGCGGACAAGCCGGAGTATAAGGTGAAGCTCTCCGCGGCCTTCTGTTTCTCTGTGAAGGTAAACCTTATAGAATACTATCACAACAGCTCGTGGCTGGAGCACGGCGGCGCACCGGAAAAGGCCGTGCGCAGCTCCTTCGTCTACGCCGTGGACAATTACATCAAGAAGGCCGGGAAATACCAGAAGAACGAGAGCAAGATATCCTTCCAGGACGTGGCGGACTGCCTGGTGCTGGTGACGAACTGCTTCTCCACGCAGACGAGCTATGAGAACCAGACGAAAAAGGCCATCACCAACCGCTTCATCCAGGAGGCGATGGCGGAGTTCTTCCGCGAGCAGCTGGAGATATACTTCATCGAGCACAAGGCGGAGGCCGACCGCGTGGCCGACCAGGTGCTCATCAACAAGCGCAGCCGCGAGCAGGCCGAGAGCGCCCGGCTGAACATAAAAAAGAAGCTCACCGGCAGCATGGACATCTCCAACCGCGTGCAGAAGTTCGTCGATTGCCGCAGCCGCGACGTGTCGCGGCGCGAGCTCTACATCGTGGAGGGCGACAGCGCGCTGGGCTCCGTCAAGCTCAGCCGGGACGCCGAGTTCCAGGGCATCATGCCCGTGCGCGGCAAGATACTCAACTGCCTGAAGGCGGACTATGGCCGCATTTTTAAAAACGAGATCATCACCGACCTGATAAAGGTGCTCGGCTGCGGGGTGGAGGTGCAGAAGCACGCCAAGGAGCTGCCCGGCTTCGACCTGGAGAGCCTCCGCTGGCGGCGCGTCATCATCTGCACGGATGCGGACGTGGACGGTTTCCAGATACGCACGCTGATACTTACCATGCTCTACCGCCTGACGCCGACGCTCATACGCGAGGGGCTGGTGTACATCGCCGAGTCGCCGCTGTATGAGATAAACTCCGGCGGCAAGACCTGGTTCGCTTACTCCGAGCGCGAAAAGTCTGAAGTGCTCGCCTCGCTGAACGGCGCGAAGTGCACGATAAACCGCTCTAAGGGCCTTGGCGAGAACGACCCGGACATGATGTGGCTCACCACCATGAACCCGGAGACGCGCCGGCTCATCCGCGTGATGCCGGAGGACGCCGAGCGCACGGCAGAGATGTTCGACCTGCTGCTGGGGGACAACCTGGCGGGGAGGAAGCAGTATATTTCGGATTTCGGCAGCCAGTACCTGGACCTCGCCGACATATCCTGAGGAGGAAGGAAAATGAAGTTTCAAACGGCAAAGAGAATGGTGCTGTCGCTGTTCGTCATGATCGTGCTGTGCTGTGTCAGCGCGCTCATCCTCCGCGGCTCCAATGAGTCCCTGGCCGCCGTCATCACATATTTCGCGGTGGCGCTGCTGGCGTTCGTCACCTTCATCATCTTCAAGTGGCTGCGCTGCCCCTGGTGCGGCGGGGTGCTGCTGAGGCGCGTGGTCTGGCTGAAGAGCTGCCCGCACTGCAACCGCGACCTCGTCACGGGCCTGAGGGACAAAAAGAAGGCCAAGGCTGGTAAATAAATGGCTAAGAAAAGGCAGGATAAAGACGCGCCAAAGCAGCGCAGGGGCAGCGCGGACGTGATGGGCCTCCGCGCCGAGGTGCTCGAACAGCCCATCACCGAAACGCTCGAGACCAACTACATGCCGTACGCCATGAGCGTCATCGTCTCCCGCGCCATCCCGGAGATCGACGGCTTCAAGCCCTCGCAGCGCAAGCTGCTGTACACGATGTACAAGATGGGACTGCTCACCGGCGCGCGCACCAAGAGCGCCAACATCGTGGGGCAGACGATGCGCCTGAACCCGCACGGCGACGCGGCGATATACGACACGATGGTGCGCCTTTCCAAGGGCTACGGCGCGGTGCTCACGCCGTTTGTGGACTCGAAGGGCAATTTCGGCAAGGTGTATTCGCGCGACATGGCCTGCGCTGCCTCCCGTTATACGGAGGCGAAGCTCTCGCCCATCTGCGCCGAGCTCTTCGCCGACATCGACAAGGAGACCGTGGACTTCGTGGACAACTACGACGGCACCATGAAGGAGCCAGCGCTGCTGCCCACGGCCTTCCCCAACGTCCTCGTCTCCGCCAACACGGGCATCGCCGTCGGCATGGCGAGCCAGATATGCGGCTTCAACCTGGGCGAAGTGTGCGAGACGGCCATCGAGCTCATGCGCGACCCCGGGCACAACATCATGTCCACGCTGCCTGCCCCGGACTTCCCCACGGGCGGGGAGGTCGTCATGGACAGCGCCGCCATGGCGGAGATATACCGCACGGGCCGCGGCAGCTTCCGCGTAAGGGCGCGCTGGCGCTACGACGCGAAGGCGAACGTCATCGAGATCTACGAGCTGCCCTACACCACCACGGCCGAGGCCGTGATGGACAAGGTGGCCGAACTGATGAAGGCCGGCAAGGTGAAGGAGATCTCCGACATGCGCGACGAGACGGACCTCAGCGGCCTCAAGCTGGCCATCGACCTCAAGCGCGGGACGGAGCCGGAAAAGCTGATGGCGAAGCTCTTCCGCCTGACGCCGCTGATGGACTCCTTCGCCTGCAACTTCAATATACTTATCGAGGGCAACCCGCGCGTGATGGGCGTGGGCGAGATACTCGGCGAGTGGACCGCCTGGCGCACGGAATGCGTCCGCCGGCGCGTGTTCTTCGACCTGCAGCGCAAGCGCGAGAAGCTGCACCTGCTGCAGGGCCTGGGGAAGATACTGCTCGACATCGACAAGGCCATCGCCATCATCCGCAACACCGAGCGCGAGGCGGACGTGGTGCCGAACCTGATGGACGGCTTCGGCATAGACCGCGTGCAGGCCGAATATGTGGCCGAGATCAGGCTGCGCAACATCAACCGCGAGTACATCCTCAAGC
>DVOV01000240.1 GCA_018713375.1 Candidatus Scatomorpha stercorigallinarum
GCCGTCTTGCCCACGCCGGGCTGGCCGATCAGGCAGGGGTTGTTCTTCTGCCGGCGGTTGAGGATCTGTATCACGCGCTCGAGCTCCTCCTCGCGGCCGATCATGGAGTCCAGCTTGCCCTCGCGCGCGCGGTCCGTGAGGTTGATGCAGTAGGTGTCCAGGAACTTGCGCTTGCCGCGCTGCGGCGCGCCCTGGGGCGGCTGCTGCGGGCCGGACTGGGCGGAGGCGTTGCCCTCCTGCACCGGGCCGTCCTGCCGCGCGGGCAGGTTGGGGCCGCTGCCGCCGCCGAAGAGGCGGTTGAGGAAGGGGAAGGTGGCGGTCTTGCCCTCGTCCTCGTCGTCCGCGCCGTCGCCGGTGTCGGAGAGGGCCTCCGGCCCGCCGAGGGCGTCCATCATCTCGCTGGAGAGCGAGTCGAGGTCCTCGTCGGAAAGGCCCATGCGGTTTATCACGTCGTCCACGGGCTTGATGTGCAGCTCGCGGGCACACTTCAGGCAGAGGCCCTCGTTCTTGGTCTCGCCGTTCTCGACTTTGGTTATGAATATCACGGCCATGTTCTTGTGGCAGCGTGAGCAAATGGTTGGCTGCATGGTATATCTCCCTGTTTTATAAAAATGTCCCGATGCCTTAAAGACAAATTAGCACTCTATATTACCGAGTGCTAATTTATCACCATGTACGGCTTTTGTCAACACCATGCCGCGTGAATTGACAGTTTGTTCATATTCCCACGCCGCTGGTGATGAAATCGATGGAGATGAAGAATTTGGCGAGGATGGTATTCTCCAGCGTGTCGCGGCCTATCACCAGGCCCAGGAAGCGCAGCGCCCAGCAGAGCAGGATGCAGTACACCATGCCGTTCACCAGGCCCATCACCGCCCCGCCGGCGTCGTTCAGCGTGTCCATGTTCGGTATCTTGAACGAGAGGTTGGGGATGTTGCCGAGGGCCGTGAGGGCGATCAGGAAGACGATGAACACCAGCGCCACGCCGGCCACATAGGCCGCGCGGATGCAGAACACCTCCACCACCGACTCCTGGATGGTGGCGCCGTTGGCCGCGGCGTATTCCTCCGCCTCCGTGGCCATCTGGTCGGCGGCGTCGGCGTAGATGCCGGTGGAGGCGTAGCAGGCGGCGCAGAAGTCATGCCTCAGCGAGGGGTCGCCGGAGAGGACGTCCTCCACGGAGAGGCTGGTGTCGTCGATGCCCAGGTCCTCCAGCACCTCGTTCTCCATGCGGTTCTGTATGTAACCGCTGACGAAGGGGCGCAGCACGGGCACGACCTCGTAGGAGTACGCCTGCGAGACCAGGCTCGCGCCGTACAAAGAGATTATGGCCGCGAGCAGGGCGGCTATGCCCATGATCAGGCCTTTTTTATAGCCCGACCAGATGCTGATGATGATTATGGCTAAGAGTACGAGGTCTATGACGGCTCTCATGCTTGGCCCTCCCTGTATCTGGATTCAAACGTATATCAGTTTTACCGAGTCGCGGCCGACGAGCAGCGCGCCGCCGTCCCTCAGCAGGGCGCTATGCGCGCCCTGCGCGTCCCGCTCCGCTGTCGCGCGCAGCGAGCGGTCGAAAAAGAGCGCCCGCTCCCCCGCCAGGCAGAGCACGCGGCCGCCCCCGGCGTCCAGGCTCAGCGGCGCGGCGGGCAGCGCGGTGAAGCCGGCCTCGCCGGCGGCGTCCACCGTCAGCAGGGCGTGGCCGCCCTCCCCGCTGAGGGCGACGGCGGCGAAGCCCTCGCCGAAGGCGGCGTCCGTGGCCTCATAGGGGGCGAAGGCCCGCTCGTCGGCGATGGTGCAGAGCGTGTCCAGCACCAGCGCGCGGTGGGCGGAGACGGCGCAGAGCGCGCCGCCGTCCAGCCAGCCGAGGCGGAAGAAGTATTCCCCCGGCAGCGTGTAGGACGCGAGCTGTTCCGTGCCGTCCAGGCGGGCGAGGCGCACTTCCCCGCCCTGCTCCGAGGCGGCGAGGACGGCCAGCGCCTCCCCGTCCGGCGAGACGGCGGCGGCGAGCGGCCAGGCGCTGTTGAAGTGCCAGCGGTAGAGCTCCTCCCCTTCCGGCGAAAAGACGGTGACGAGGCCGAGCTCCTCCTCCGTCAGCGACACGGCGGCGACGTAGCCGGCCGCGTTCACATCGGCGGAGACGAGGCTGCCGGTCACGCCGAGCGTTCCCGCTTCGCCGCCGGGGGCGGCGTATACGAGCTCGCTGCCGCCGATGTCCCAGGCGGCGGCGCCGCCCTCCCCGCCCGCGGCGGCGGGGCGCCCAAAGCCGGGCGTCAGCTCATCCAGCGGCTCGAGGGCGGCGGAGCGCAGGCCTATGGACGTTGACGCCGCGGAGACGAAAGTGTTCCCGCCGGCGGCAAACGCGGCCGTGCCGGCGGCGTACCCGGGCGCGGAGCCGCTCCCCGCCCCCGGCGTGAGGGCCAGGGCCAGCAGCGCCGCCAGGCCGAGGCCGGCCAGCAGCGCGGCGTATGCGGGGCCCTTTGTGCGGCGGCGCTTCATTGCCTGCTGTTTTGTGCGCATCGATTCACCCCATCAGCTTTCCGGCCTCCCCCTCGTACCAGACGCGGGAGAGATAGAGCCCCTGCGGCGGCATCGTGGGGCCGGTCAGGCGCCGGTCGCGCGTTTCCAGCAGGGCGGGGATGTCCCCCGGCTCCAGCTTGCCGTGCGAGGCGTAGACCATGGTGCCCACGATGGCGCGCACCATGTTATAGAGGAAGCCGTCCGCGCAGACGGCGATGGTGATGAGCTCGCCCTGCCGCTCCGCGCGGCACCAGTGGACGGTGCGGACCGTGGTTTTCGTCTCCGTCCCCACGCTGCGGACGGCGGCGAAGTCGTGCGTGCCCTCGAAGGCGGCGCCGGCGGCGGCCAGGCGCTCAAAATCGAGCGGGGCGGGATAGAAGCACACGCGGCGCTGCAAAAAGGGGTCGCGTATGCGGGTGTTCATTATTTTATAGACGTATTCCTTCTTTATGCAGCTCCCGATGGCGTTGAAGCCCTCCGGCACGTCCACGGCGCGCAGCACGGCGATGTCGCCGGGCAGGCGGCTGTTCACCGCCAGGGGCAGGCGCTCCGCGGGGATGGCGCTCTCCGTGCGGAAATTGGCGCAGTAGCTGAGCGCGTGGACGCCGGCGTCCGTGCGGCCGCAGCCGGTGACCTTCACCGCATGGCCGCAGACCTTGCCGAGCGCCTTTTCGAGCGTTTCGGCGACGCTTATGTCGTTCTTCTGCACCTGCCAGCCGTGATATGCGCTGCCGTCGTAGCGCAGCCTGAGCGCGATGTTCCTCATAGGCCGAAGACGTTGAGCGTGATGACGGCGGCCAGCAGCGCGGCCCCGGCCAGCAGCGCCAGGTAGTCGCGCCGCACAAGGCGCAGCTGCTTCATGCGCGTGCGGCCCTCGCCGCCGTGGTAGCAGCGGCTCTCCATGGCCACGGCCAGCTCGTCCGCCCGGCGGAAGGCCGAGACGAACAGCGGCACCAGCAGCGGCAGCATGGCCTTCGCCCGCTCCAGCAGGCGGCCCGTGTCGAAGTCCGCGCCGCGCGCCCGCTGGGCGGACATGATCTTGTCCGTCTCCTCGATGAGCGTGGGGATGAAGCGCAGCGCCATGCTCATCATCATGCTCATCTCGTGGATGGGCACGCGGATCTTCTTCAGCGGCCCGAACAGGATCTCGAACCCGTCCGTGAGGGCCATGGGACTGGTGGTGTAGGTGAGCAGCAGCGTGCCGCAGATGAGCATCATGATGCGGATGACCATCAGCACCGCGCGCTTGATGCCCGCCGTGGTGACGGTGAATATCCACCACTCGAAGAGCGTCGTGCCGCCCCTGGTGTAGAAGAGGTTTAGGATGCCGGTGAAGCAGATGATGAAGATGAGCGGCTTCATCCCGCGCAGGAGGTTGCGCGGCCTGACGCCGGAGACGGCCACCAGGCCCACGGTGACGGCGATCATCAGCGCGTAGCTGACATAGTCGCGCGCGGTGAAGAGCGCGGCGATGAATATGACCACCCAGATGAGCTTCGTGCGCGGGTCCAGACGGTGGATGATGGTGTCCCCGGGGAAATACTGGCCGAGGGTGATGTCCTTCAGCATCCCGCCACCCCCTTTGCCAGCGCCAGCAGCGCCGCGCGCAGCTGGTCGAGCGTATAGATGGACGCGGGCAGGGCCACGCCGCGCGCGCGCAGCGCGTCCGCGATGGCGGCGCTCTGCGGCACGTCGAGCCCCATTTCCACGAGCTCCCGCTGGCGGGAGAACACCTCGTCCGGCGTGCCGTCCATGGCCACGGCGCCCTCGTGGAACACGATCAGGCGGTCGGCGATCTTGGCGGCGTCGTCCATGTCGTGCGTGACGAGCAGCACGGTGGAGCCCGTCTCGCGGCGGTAGTCGGTGATGTTCTGCATGATGCCGGCGCAGCCGGCGGGGTCCAGCCCGGCCATGGGCTCGTCGAGGATCAGCACGCGCGGGCGCATGGCCATCACGCCGGCGATGGCCACGCGGCGCTTCTGGCCGCCGGAGAGCTCCAGCGGGCTGCGCTCGAAGAGCTCCTCCCCCACGCCGGTGAGGCGCGCGGCCTCCCGCACGCGCTCGTCGATCTCGCCCTCGCCGAGCTTCATGTTGCGCGGGCCGAAGGAAATGTCCTTATACACCGTCTCTTCAAAGAGCTGGTACTCGGGGTACTGGAAAACGAGGCCGACCTTGAAGCGCACGTCGCGCGTGGCCTCCTTGTTGGCGAAGATGTCCTCCCCGTCCACGTAGACGGCGCCGGAGGACGGGCGCAGCAGGCCGTTGAGGTGCTGCATGAAGGTGCTCTTGCCGGAGCCCGTGTGGCCGATGACGGCCACCAGCTCACCGGCGTGTATCTCCACGTTCACATCGCTGATGGCGACCTTTTCGAAGGGCGTGCCGCGGCTGTAGACGTGCGTCAGGTGCTCGGTGCGGATGACGGTATCCATCTCAGCGCGCCCCCTTCCCAGCCAGCAGGGCCGCCACGGCGTCCGCGCACTCGTCCACGGTGAGGGCCGTGAGGGGCACGTCGTAGCCCGCCTGCCGCAGCGTCTGGAGCAGCCGGACGGTGGCGGGGGCGGTGAGCCCCTCGCGCCGGAGCAGCTCTATCTGTGAAAAGACCTCCCTCGGCGTCCCGTCCGCTATCACGCGCCCGTCCGACAGGGCTATGAGCCTGTCCGCGTTCACGCACTCGGACATGTGGTGGGTTATAAGCACGACCGTCATGCCGCGCTCGCGGCAGAGGCTCGTGACCGTGGAGATGACCTCCCGGCGGCCGACGGGGTCCAGCATGGCCGTGGGCTCGTCCAGCACCAGCACGCGCGGGTGCATGGCCAGCGCGCCGGCGATGGCCACACGCTGCTTCTGCCCGCCGGAGAGCAGGTGCGGCGCGTGCTGCCGGTATTCGTACATTCCGACGGTTTTCAGCGCATCGTCCACCCGGCGGCGGATCTCCGCGCTCTCCACGCCCAGGTTCTCCGGCGCGAAGGCCACGTCGTCCTCCACCACGTTGGCGACGATCTGGTTGTCGGGGTTCTGGAACACGAGGCCGACGGTCCCGCGCACCTCGAGCAGGCGCTCCTCGTCCGCCGTGTCCACCCCGGCGACGTAGATGTGGCCGGAAGTGGGCAGCAGTATGGCATTCAGCAGCTTGGCGAGCGTGCTCTTGCCCGAGCCGTTGTGCCCGAGCACGGCGACAAAGCTCCCGGCGGCAATCTCAAGGTCTATGCCGCGGAGCGTCTCCTCCGTGTCCCCGGGGTATGTGAAATGCAGGTCCTCTATCCTGATGATGGGCTCATTGGGCAAGGGTTTCACCTCTCAACAGTCTCCCAGCGGCAGGCGGCGCCGCAGGGCAGGCAAAGGCCCGTGGCCGTCACGGGCAGGCCCAGCTCGCGGCTCTCCGCGCGGCCGCCGAAGCGGCGCGTGAATATGCTCTCGGCGATGTAGGTGAGCACGGAGGGCGAGAGGCCGGTGGTATAGGAGTTGATGATAACGAACAGGGGGTCGTCGCTGAGGACGCCGGCCGTGAGGCTGACGAAGTCCCAGAGGTCGTCCTCCAGCTTCCAGACCTCGCCGCCGGGGCCGCGGCCGTAGCTCGGCGGGTCCATGATGATGGCGTCATAGCGCCGGCCGCGGCGGATCTCCCGCTCGACGAAGCGCGCGCAGTCGTCCACGATCCAGCGCACGGGCCGGTCCGCCACGCCGGAGGAGGCAGCGTTCTCCTTCGCCCAGGCCACCATGCCCTTGGCCGCGTCCACATGGCAGACGCTCGCGCCGGCGGCAAGGGCGGCCACGGTGGCCGCGCCCGTATAGGCGAAGAGGTTCAAAACGCTGATGGGCCGGCCGGCGGAGCGCACCTTGCGCATGATGTAGTCCCAGTTCGCCGCCTGTTCGGGGAAGATCCCGGTGTGCTTGAAGCTCATGGGCTTGACGTTGAATTTCAGCTCCCCGTAGCTTATCTGCCAGCTTGCCGGAAGGCTGCCTCGGTCCCAGCTCCCGCCGCCGGAGGTGCTGCGCGTATAGCGCCCGTCGCAGTGCTGCCAGCGCCGGTCGGAGCGCGGCGTGTCCCATATGGCCTGCGGGTCCGGCCGCACGACCGTATAGCGCCCCCAGCGCTCCAGCTTTTCGCCGCGGGAACAGTCCAGAAGCTCAAAATCACGCCATTTGTCCGAGACCCACATCGCGTTTCTCCCTCTTGATGATAACTTGGCGAATAATTATATCACGCAACAGCCAAGAGTGCAAGGCCGGCGGGGCAAAAGCAGGGACTTAAAGTCCCCTTGCATCCCCTTTTAAGGGACTTCAAGGGGGGCAAGGGGGCGGAGCCCCCAATAAACGCCGCGACAAGCGCGGCGTTCTGTCGAACGCAATCACGTCCGTGGGCGGGCTCCGCCCGCTCCGCGCATCTCGCACGCCCGCGCCCGCCAGCGCGGGCGGCGTATTTAAGTCCCATTTTGCCACGCAAAATGGGACACATTAAAAAACCCCGTGTGGTCAATGGCACCCAACGCCGCAAGCATAGG
>DVOV01000241.1 GCA_018713375.1 Candidatus Scatomorpha stercorigallinarum
GTAAGCGAAGCAACGCACGGTCGGCGGTGCAATGAACTCATTCATCGACGGGATGACCGCCTGCAACACGCGGGAAGCCATAAAAGACAGCCCCCGCCTACGATAAGCACCAAAGCGGTTTTCTCTTTGGAGTCTGAGGGGTTTCTTTTTGACAAGACAAAAAGAAACCTCTCAGAAGCCCCCTTGCTGGGGCCTTCCGTCAGCGCGGCGCGCAGCGCATCTGCCTCCTTACCGCAGCCTGGCCGGTCAGAGGACGATCAGCACATCGACCATCGCGCCGTCGCCGGACACGATATTCAGCACGGCGCAGATATCGTCGCTCTCGATGACGGCTCCGGCCGTAATCTCGCTGCCGGCGAGGGTGTATCCGCACTCAGCCGCCGCGGAGGCGGTGGCGGACGCGAGGGCAAGCGTCAGGGAGCCGGCGGAGGCGTCGATGCCGAGGGCCTCTGTCCAGCTGGCCTCCTGCAGGCGCGCAAGGGCGCCGGCGATATCGGAGAGCGCGGGCAGCGCGGCGTCCGCTTCAACGAGCGAGCGCCCGCCGGCGACCACCTGGCCGTCCTCCGTGACGTCGATATTGCGCTTCCAGCTGTCCTCGCCGCCGCTGAACACGGCGGAGAAGTCCATGTGGCTGAATTTGCCGTCCCGGAAGCTGATGTCGAGGGCTCTCAGGCGCGCGCCGGCGGCGTTGGCGGCGTCCAGGAACTCGAGCGCCGCGGCGTCCTCCAGCGCTTCGCCGGCGGCGGAGAGCCGCTGCGCGTCGAAGGGCTCAAAGCCCTCCAGCGTGCGCGGGTCGGGCTCGCCCTGGGACAGCAGGAACAGGCAGGCCCAGCCCACGAGCAGCGCGGCCACGCACAAAAGCGAGAGCGTGCGCACGCGCAGCTTTTCGCTGCGGGTGAGGAGGTGTATGGCCAGCACGACGGACGCGATCACCAGCAAGATGAGGGCGATGCGCAGCGTGCTGGAAAGCTGTATGCTCAGTTGCATTTTCCCACCCCCGACTTAATATGCGACGCCCCAGATGATCATCTTTTTCGCCGGGCGGCCGCAGACGGGGCATACTTCGCCCAGATCCTCCTGCTCAAAGGGCATGCAGCGGCTGGAAACGCCGGCCAGCTCCTTCATCTTCAGCTCGCACTCCTCGTCGCCGCACCACATGGTCTTGACGAAGCCGCCGCCGCGGTTCTCGATGACGTCCTTCACCTCTTCCACGGTGGAGGCGGTGTAGGTGTGCTCGTCCAGGTTGCGCTTGGCCTTGTCGAAGAGGCCCTGCTGCACGGCGGCGAGCAGCTCCTTCACGCCCTCCTCGAGGTTCTCCAGCGGCAGCGTGACCTTCTCTCCGCTGTCGCGCCTTGCGGCGACGCAGACGCCGCCCTCGATGTCGCGCGGGCCCAGCTCCAGGCGCACGGGGACGCCTTTCATCTCCCACTCGGCGAACTTCCAGCCGGGGGAATTGTCGGAGAAGTCGCCCTTCACGCGCACGCCGGCGGCCTTCAGCCGCGCGACGACGGCCTCCGCCGCCTCCGTCACGCCCGGCTTGTGGGCGGCGATGGGCAGCACGATGACCTGGATAGGGGCGATGTTCGGCGGCAGCACAAGGCCGTTGTTGTCCCCGTGCGTCATGATAAGGCCGCCGATGGTGCGGGTGGAGAGGCCCCAGCTGGTCTCGAAGGGGGACTGGAGCTTGTTCTCCTTGTCGGAGAAGGTGATGCCGAAGGCCTTGGCGAAGCCGTCGCCGAAATAGTGGCTGGTGCCGGCCTGGAGCGCCTTGCGGTCGTGCATCATGCACTCGATGGTGTAGGTGTTCTCCGCGCCGGCGAACTTTTCCTTGTTCGTCTTGTCGCCGCGGATGACGGGCATGGCGAGCTGCGTCTCGCAGAGCTCGGCGTATATCTCCAGCATCTGGCGCGTCTCCGCCAGGGCCTCCTCGGCCGTGGCGTGGATGGTGTGCCCCTCCTGCCAGAGGAACTCGCGCCCGCGCAGGAAGGGGCGGGTGGTCTTTTCCCAGCGGAGGACGCTGCACCACTGGTTATAGAGGCAGGGCAGGTCGCGCCAGGAGTGTATCACATGGCTCCAGTGCTGGCAGAAGAGCGTCTCGCTCGTGGGGCGGATGCAGAGCCGCTCGGGCAGCTCCTCGCTGCCGCCCACGGTCACCCAGGCGCACTCGGGCGCGAAGCCCTCCACGTGGTCCTTCTCGCGCTGGAGAAGGCTCTCCGGTATCAGCAGCGGCATGGAGACGTTGACATGCCCCGTCTCCTTGAAGCGCCTGTCGAGGAAGGACTGTATATTCTCCCAGATGGCGTAGCCGTAGGGGCGCAGTATGAAAAGGCCCTTTATGTCCGAATAGTCGATGAGCTCCGCCTTGGTGCACACGTCCGTGAACCACTGGGCGAAATCCTGTTCCATGTCCGTTATCTCGCGGACCCGTTTTTCTTTAGCCATGATTGACCTCCTTGGCCGGCGGCCCTTCCGCCGGGCACATTTTACAGATGATGATTTTATACAAGCGCGCGGCGACTTGTCAACACCCGCGCTCAGTTTATGCCGATATATTCCGCCTGCTGCTTCTCGCTGTAGAGCGGCAGGTAGCAGTCTTTCATGATGGCCTTCACCTGCGCGGATATGTCCGGTGCGCCGGCGAGGGGGCGGTACATGAGCGCGGTGGGCGCGCCGTAGCAGGTGTAGGCGCAGTCCACGTCGCCGTAGCCGTTGCGCTGATAGAACGCGTGCAGCTTGCGGGCCTTTTCCAGCTCCGGGTACTTCGTCACCTCCAGCAATATGCCGTCGAGGGCTGAATACCACTCATTCAGCAGAGAGAGGAACACGCCGCCCACGCCGTGGCCGCGCACGTTGGGGTAAACGCCCAGCCAGCCGAGGAGCACATAGCCGGCGCCGCGGCTCTTGAGCATCAGCGCATAGCCGCACTCGCGGCCCTCGCCGTCCTTTAAGAGCAGCAGCTCTGCGCCCTTCAGCATGGCGGCGTGGAACTCGGCCTCCGTGGGGCGCTCCCAGCTTTCAAAATCGTAGCACATCATGGGGTAGACGCGGTGCAGGTCCTCGTGCCCGCCGCGCCCGATGCGATAGTCTGTGGTCATTTATTTTCCTCCTGATGGGATATGTCCGCCGGGCCCTGGGCGTCGAACTGCGACTTCCAGAGGCGGGCGAATTCGCCGCCGCGCGCGAGCAGCTCCTGCGGGGGGCCCAGCTCCGCGATGTGCTCGTCCTCCACCACGGCCACGCGGTCCGCGCCGCGGATGGTGGAGAGGCGGTGGGCGATGATGACGCTCGTGCGGCCCACGCTGAGCGCGTCCAGGCTGGCCTGGATGCGCTGCTCGGTGACGGAGTCGAGGGCGCTGGTGGCCTCGTCCATCACCAGGATGGGCGGGTTCTTCAAAAACACGCGGGCGATGCTCAGCCGCTGCTT
>DVOV01000242.1 GCA_018713375.1 Candidatus Scatomorpha stercorigallinarum
CTACATAATTTTCGCGCGGCACCAATACCCCCGCCACGGGCTGCATACCCAATGGCAGGCATAAAAATACGCCGCGAACGATATGCCGTCCGCGGCGACGTGGTGGACCTGAAGAGACTCGAACTCTCGACCTCTCGGATGCGAACCGAACGCTCTCCCAGCTGAGCTACAGGCCCATGGACGCTATGACATTATAGCACAAAAATCCGTTTTGTAAAGAGAAAAAATCTATATTGATAAAAATCTTGTTTTGTAGTAAAATGCCCTTGCGGCTCTTTGCAAGGCTGCACCAGTCGGGGAGCCAGCGGTGCCCTGTAACCTGCAATCCGCTATAGCAGGGATGGATTCCCAAGCGAGGATATGTGATGTGTCGCTGCCTGTGGTAAGCGGCGTTGAAGCCCCGGTCCCGCGCAACGGACCCCCGTGAACCATGTCAGGCGGGGAACCGAGCAGCATTAAGCGGACCAGTCCGTGTGCCGCGGGGCGGCCGGGGCCGAGCTGGCTGCCGCAGTAACGGGCGTGTCATGTGTTCGGACGAGGGTGTGCAGTCTTGCAAAGAGCCGCTTATTCTGCGCCGTGGGCGGGAAGGACTTGGGCGACATCTATCAGGCACTTTACCGCAAATACCGGCCGCGCACCTTTGACGAGGTCTGCGGGCAGGAACACATAACGGAAACGCTCAAGGCCCAGGTGGCCTCGGGCCGGCTGTCGCACGCCTATCTTTTCGTGGGCACGCGCGGGACGGGCAAGACCACCTGCGCCAAGATACTGGCCAAGGCCGTCAACTGCCTGCACCCGGTGGACGGGAACCCCTGCGGCGAGTGCGCCGCCTGCCGCGGCATCGACGAGGGCAGCGTCCTCGACGTGGTGGAGATCGACGCCGCCTCCAACAACGGCGTGGAGAACGTCCGCGCGCTGCGGGAGGAGGCTGTGTTTTCCCCCGCGAGCGTGAAAAAGCGCGTTTACATCATCGACGAGGTGCACATGCTGAGCACGGCCGCCTTCAACGCGCTGCTGAAAATACTGGAAGAGCCGCCCGAGCACCTGATGTTCATCCTGGCCACGACGGAGCTGCGCAAGGTGCCGGGGACGATACTCTCCCGCTGCCAGCGCTACAGCTTCCGCCGCCTGGACGCGGAGGTCATCGCCGGGCGGCTCGGCTACATAGCCAAACAGGAGGGCTTCGCCCTGACGCCGGAGGGCGCGGCGCTGCTCGCGCGGCTGGCCGACGGCGGCATGAGGGACGCCATATCCCTCCTTGACCAGTGCTCCGGCGCGCCGGTGATCGACGAGGACGCCATCACCGAATCGCTGGGCCTGGCCGGCGGCCGCAGGACGGCCGAATTGCTCTCCGCCGCCGCCCGGCACGACGCGAAGTCCGCGCTGGACGCCTTCGCCGCCCTCTGGCGGGACGGCAAGGACCCCGCCGTGCTGCTCAGCGACCTCTGCGCGCTGATGCGGGACGTGCTGGTGCTCTCGGTCGCGCCGAAGGGCGGGCGGGAGCTGCTCTCCGGCGCGTATGACGACGCCACGCTGAAAAAGTTCGCCAGGAGCTTTACAAAAGCCGAGCTGCTGCGCGCGATGGAGCGCGTGCAGGACGCCATAGTTTCGCTGCGGGACAACCCCTCGCCGAGGACGGCGGTGGAGCTCTGTTTAGTCTCGCTCTGCGATTTGACGCTCTGCGACGGGCTGCCCGAGCTGCGCGCGCGCGTCTCGCGCCTTGAGGCCGGGGCCGCGAACGCCCCCGCCGCGCCGGCGTCGCAGCCGGAAAATGCGCCCGCGCCGACGGAAGAGCCGGCCGCGGCAAAGGAGCCGCCGCAGGCCGCGCGGGAGGGCTACATCGCGCCGGCGGAGGAAGAGGAGGAGCGGCCGCCCTTCCCGGACGAGCCGCCCCCGGAGCGGCGCTATGAGGACGCCGGCGCGCCCCCATGGGCGCAGGAGGAAGAGCCCCCGCAGCGGGCGGAGAAGGCCGCTGAACGCACTGAGAAGGCCCAGGAGCCTACATACGCGGCGGAGGCCGCGCCGGCGCCGGAGGATGGCTGCGCCCCGGCTGGGGATGTACCGGAGGAAGAGGGAGCGCGCGTCACCGCCTCCGGCCCCTGCTGGGACGACGTGGTCTCGCATCTGAAGGGCCGCGTGCCGGTGGGCTATTGGAACCTGCTGACAGACCCGCTGCAGGTGCGCGGGGAATTCACGGACGCGGGGCTGCATGTGGCGATAGCGAAGGGCTTCGCCGCCAACATGCTCACCAAGCCGGACATGATGGACAAGTTCCGCGCCGCGGCGGCGGAGATCATGGGCCACGGCGTGCCCGTGAACGTGACGGAGATGGACTCCGACGAGAAGATCGCCACGCGGAGCATCGAGGAGCTCCGGCGATTCAAGGAAGTAAAATTTACCTGAAAGGTCGTGCAGATATGGCAAAGGGCGGTTTCCGCGGCGGCTACGGCGGCGGCATGAACCAGGCGAACATGATAAAGCAGGCGCAGAAGATGCAGGAAGAGCTGCGCAGGATGCAGGAGGAGATCGAGAACTCCGTTTTCGAGGCCACCGCCGGCGGCGGCGTGGTAAAGGCCGCGGTGAACGGCAAGCACGAGCTCACCGCGCTTACCATCGACCCCGAGGCCGTGGACCCGGAGGACGTGGAGATGCTCCAGGACCTGGTCATCGCCGCGGTGAACGAGGCGCTGCGCAAGGTGGACGAGGCCTCCTCCAGCGGCATGAGCAAGCTCACCGGTATGAAGGGCCTGCCTTTCTGAGCCATGCCGATAAAAGGGATAGAACAGCCGCAGCTCATCGACGTCGCGCCCGGGCTGCGGCTGCGCCGCTTTGACGGCGAATATGCCTTCGCCCTCGCCTGGTATCAGGACGGGGAGACGCTCTACCTGGTGGACGGCAAGCGCGAACCGTATACGATGGAGCGGCTGGAGGGCATGTACCGCTGGCTGGACGAGCGCGGGGAGCTCTATTTCATCGAGCTGCTGCGCGGCGGGGAGTTCGTCCCCGTGGGCGACGTGACGTTCTGGCAGGAGGACATGCCCATCGTGATAGGCGAGCGCGCCGAGCGCGGCCGCGGCATCGGCCGCCGGGTGGTCGCCGCCCTCTGCGAACGCGCGCGCAGCCTCGGCTGGAGCGAGCTGTTCGTGGAGGAGATCTACGACTGGAACACGGCCTCGCAGAAATGCTTTGAAGCCGCCGGCTTCGAAAAGTACAAAAAAACCGCCCGCGGCTGGGCGTATAAAAAGGCGTTGTAAAGCGCGCGGGGACAACTGTCCCCGCGCGCTTCACGATTTTTCAACGTTCATCGGTGAGGCCGAGCAGATAATCGACACTGGTGTGATAAAACCGGGCGAGAGCTATGAGTATCTGCGTTGGTATGTCATTTTCGCCGGTCTCATACTTGGAGTAGCCGGTTTGCGACATGCCGAGATATTTTGCCACCTGCGATTGCGTAAGGTCGGCATCCTCTCGCAGATCACGTAGCCTGCGGTACATAAGCATCCCTCCGGATGCAGTATGTCATAACCTGGATCAGGTTATTGACATTCAACCTGAAACAGGTTAAACTGAGCAGGAGGTGAGCCCATGCAGGAGTATAAGGAAATGTACCTGACGCTGATGCGTGCCGTGGAATCAGCTGTAAGGACACTTGTCGAAGCCCAACAAAAGTGTGAAGAGCTTTATATAACAGTGAGCGACGAAGCGCGAAGTGAGAAACCGGTGGCCGCCGAAAGACGGCCGGAGGAGCGCTGAGAGTCTGCGCTCCTTTGGTAAGAGGTGCAAGCCTCCACCACCCCTCAGTCAGCTTTGCTGACAGCTCCCCTTAAAAGGGGAGCCAAGAAGGGGGGCAAGGGGGCGGAGCCCCCCCCAATAACGCCGCGACAAGCGCCCCACGCCCCAAACCACGCAACCCACGTCCGTGGGCGGGCTCCGCCCGCCCCGCCCATTTCGCTCGCCCGCGCCCGCCAGCGCGGGCGGCGTATTACCGTCCCATTTTGCTTAAGCAAAATGGGACACATTAGAAAAGCCCGTCAAGTCAGTGGCAAAAACTTACCAAGCATAGGAATGGCCGCCCGCATAGGGCGGCCAAAATCGCCCCGGGGCTTTGCCTCGGGGCGATACC
>DVOV01000243.1 GCA_018713375.1 Candidatus Scatomorpha stercorigallinarum
AAAGAAAATACGAGGGGGACCGGGGGTCCCCCTCGTAGGCTCCCCTCCATAAAAAATATATGGGTCTCCGGGGCTTTTGCCCCGGAGGCCCATATATTTTGCGCGCCGCACGGCGGCGCGGTTGCGCCTCAAAGGCGCAAGATAAGGTATCGCCCCGAGGCAAAGCCCCGGGGCGATTTTGTCCGCCCTATGCGGGCGGCCATTCCTATGCTTGGTGAGTTTCTGCCACTGACCGCACGGGGTTTTCTAATGTGTCCCATTTTGCTTAAGCAAAATGGGACTTTGATACGCCGCCCGCGCTGGGGGCGCGGGCGAGCGAGATGCGCGGGGCGGGCGGAGCCCGCCCACGGGCGTGGTTTGCGTGGTTTGGGACATTCTGCTTGTCGTGAGGTTATTTTGGGGGCTCCGCCCCCTTGCCCCCTGGGGGGCGGCAGTTAGCCGGTGATCATGGTATAGGGCGCGAAAGCGTGTTCGTGCAGCTCGTCCATGGCTTTTTCGGGGTCGGCCTCGGGGGTGAGCCAGAGTGAATAGCGGTATTCGCCGAAGCCGGAGAGGTCCATCTTGAAATTCGTCTCCCAGAGGTTGTTCATTACCCAGGAATAGGCCGGGCGGCGGTTGTTTTCCTCCGCGCAGTCGCACAGGTGGATGGGGTGGTGGCGCATCTCGCCCATGTATATCAGCGGCACATCGGGGGAGGCCACGAGCAGGCTGCCGCTGCTGCCGACATAGGCCAGGCCGTCGTCGGACATGTAGAACTCCATGCAGCTGCCGGGTATCTGGTCCACGCCGGGGCGGAAGGCCTCGGCGCCCTTGCGCAGGTACAGGCTCTGGCCGTCGTCCAGCGAGAGGGCCAGGGGCAGGAACACGCTCTCGATGTCGCTGCTGAGCGTCTTGCCCAGTTGCAGGCAGAGGTCAATGCGCGGAATGGCTTCATAGAGCTTGAGGAACAGGGCGCAGTGCACGGTGCCGGGAAGGGAATAGCGCAGCTCCAGCTCCGTAAATACATCGCCGCGCTCACGGCAGACGACTTCCTCCAGGCGTGCGGCGTGGAGCTCGGCGTGCTCGCCGCGGATGTTACGGCCCAGCAGGCGGCGCTCGCGTTCTTCGGGGCAGCAGTCGATGGAGGGATGGCGCACGGCGGTGCGCTCGTAGAGTGGCGTGAAGAAGGGCGCCGCGCCCGGCGCGAGCAGCTCGCGGCCGCTGGACTTGTCCACAAAGCCCGTCGCGCCCTCGCCCACACGGTAGGCGAGGCGGAAATGGGCGTTTTCAAAGCCGTAGGGCAGCTTGTATGTAACGCTGTCGTAGTCGTTGACGATGTCGCGCACCCGCTCCGCGCCAACATAGCAGCGGCGGCTGTTGAGCGTATCCGGCAGGGCGGGCAGGGGGTTGAAGGAGTAGCTGCGCTCGCACGCGCCGTCAAAATCGTCTACGAAGGTCACGCGCCGCCCGCGCGGGTGAGGGGATACCTGGCACGTCAGTTCAACGCCGTCCTCGCGCACGACCCGTGCGCGCGAGAGCTGGTGGCTCTCAACATAAAACTCCACTACCTGTTTGCCGCGCGCCGCATTGGGGACGCAGACCTTGAGCGTGCCGCTCGTGCTGTAGTAGCGCATGATGTCGCCTTTTTCCTCGGCGATGAGCCCCAGCATCCGCGAGGCGCTCTCGTGAGCGCGGGAGGCGTAGCTGTTTTTGCGCATGTCGAGGTCAAGGACCATGGTGTCGTAAGGGTTGGTGATGGTGGAGGAGTGCCCCCAGGTGTGCTCGGCGTAGAGCAGCAGGGCGTCCTCCGCCGTGCGGCAGAGCGCGGGGTATTTTCCGGCGGCCTGCGCGTCCAGCCGGCGGCAGAGCTCATAGCGCCGCTGGGCGTCGCGGTAGTGCTTGACGGCATAGGGCGTGGAGCCGGCGCCGCTGGCCCACCAGTCGGTGAGGTCGCCGTGATAGACCGGCGCATCGGCGAGCTTGTCCCTGATGGCGGCATAGAGCTCCTGCAGGGAGACCATGCGCAGCTCGACTTCGCCGCCGTAGCGGCGGTTGTGCTCTTCAACAACGCGCAGGATGAGCGTCTCGGGCGGGGCGTTGTCGCTGAACACGCCGGAGACGGCGGCGACGATGAAGTCGTAGCCGTAGCCGTTGTCCTCGCAGAGCCTGAGATAGTCCGTGAGGTTGCGGTGCAGCGTGTCCACGTCGTCGCCGGGCTTCTCGCGCAGACCGAAGTGGCTCTGCGTCATGAACTCCGCGCCCGAGTTGGGGCGGACGCCGAGCACGTTGCCGAGGTTGTAGTGCTCGCCGTTCCACACCAGCAGCCGCTGGCCGGCGGCGTTCTCCCACCAGTAGGCGTTCTGGTTTTGATAGAGCGGGTACATGCCGTGGTGGCAGTGGATGTTGGTGAAGAGGAACTTGACGCCATGCGCGAGCAGCGCGTCGCGCTGGCCCATGGAGATGCCGTTGATGTCGGCGATCATCGCCGTTTCCACCGGCACGCCGTGCGCGCCCAGCAGGGCTTTGACCTCGTCCAGCCGGCGGCTGAGGACGCCGCTGTCGACCAGGTCGCAGAAGTTTAGATAATTGGCGGAGAAGCCGACCTTGCCCTCGCGCATCAGGCTGAACAGGCGTTCCTTGTCGGCCTCCGAAGCGGTCTTGAGGAACTCCTCCACGCAGAACCAGGTCTCGCAGTTCCAGCGGAAGGCGGCGTTCTCCGGACGCGACATGATGTCCAGCACCGTGCGGATATAGTTCGCCTGGCCCTGTATGACGCGCTCCTGCAGGTCCGTGTAGCCGATATCGGTGTGTGAGTGGTGTACGATGTAGACGGTCTTGATCTGTTTTGCCATTGGTATCCCTCCAATGTATTTATCGGTCGATCTCGATAAGGAAGCGGCTGCTGCCGGCGGGGTAGTAGCTCTGCGCATACTCCACGCGGCGGCCGCGGGCGTCGAAGCCCACGGAGTCCACGTATATCGCCGGCTCAAAGGGCCCCAGCTGCAGCGCGGCGGCGATATCATCGCCGGGGATGCGCACCTCCAGCACGCGCGAGGCATGGCAGACCTTGAGCGCGCGGGACTCCAGCATGTCGTAGAGCGAGGCGTCCGTGAAGTCCTGCCCGCACATGTCGGGGAAAAGGGCGTAGGGCACGTAAACGGTGGTGTACACCACCGGCCGGCCGTCGTTGAAACCATCGATCCAGCGGCGGCGCACAAGGCGCGTGACGCGCGCGTTGGCAGGAAGGGAGAGCCGCTCGCCCAGTTTGCCCACGGGCTGCACGCCCAGCTCAAGCACCTCTGTGCGCAGTGAGCGGCCTATCTGCTCCGCTTCGCGGCGGTAGCCGGCGATAAAGCTGGTGCTGCCGTGAAGCAGCTTTGGCTGCGTAACGTAGCTGCCGCTGCCGCGGATGCGGTTGATGAGCCCATCGCCTTCCAGGCGGTCGAGCGCATGGCGCAGCGTGGCGCGGCTGATGCCCATGGACGCCGCCAGTTCGTTTTCCGCCGGCAGGCGATCGCCGGGGTGGTATTCACCGCGCTCGATCTGCCCGCGCAGGGCCTCATAGGCCCGCTTATATAAGTTCTCAGGCATGTAGTCTCGCCTCCGGGCACAGTATACGCCGGGCAGAAGGATTTGTACATACTAATATTGCTGGTTTCAAGAAAAATAAGCACTATTTTGACCACGCGGCCGCGCGGAGAAAACAGCGCTTACTATTATTTGGCATTTGCTTATGATAAGCATGTATATTTATCAGTTAAGTTCGAGCCAGGAACTGGACAGGCCCACCCCGTTGACCGGGATGGGCCTGCTCAGAGAGAGAAAGGACAATGTATAAGACGGAAGGAGAAATGTTATTATTTTAACTGGCATGTTTAGACTAACACATATCGCTGCATTTGTAAAGACGTAAAAGCAAAAATTTGTGTAATTTCTCGAAGAAAATTTCAGAGCAGCCGCGCAAAGAGGGCGGAAAACGCAAACCCGGCAAGATCGGCGCACAGCGCCGCCGGCACGGCCCAGCGCGTGTTCTTGATGCCCGCCGCGCCAAAGTAGACGGCGATGACATAGAACGTCGTCTCCGTGGAGCCGAGCATGATGGCGGCGGTGCGTCCGATGAGAGAATCCGGGCCGTGGGCCGCCATGATATCCGCCGCCGCAGCCATGGCGCCGCTGCCGCTCACGGGGCGCAGGAGTATCAGCACGGCGGTCTCCGGTGGAATGCCCAGCAGTTCCAGCAGGGGGGAAGCGAGGGCGGTCAGGGCGTCAACAGCGCCGGAGGCGCGGAGCATATGGACGGCGGTGAGCAGCGCCACCAGCGGTGGGAAGATGCGCAGGACGGTCTTGAGCCCCTCCGCCGCGCCCTCGGACATGGCTGAGAACACGTCCACGCCGCGCAGCAGCCCGGTGATGGCGGCGGCCGCTATCACTATCGCCGCTGAGAGCGAAGCTATAGACGCCATCAGCGCCAAAACCTCCTCAGCACGCCGGAGGCCAGGAGGCCCGCGCAGACAGAGGCCGCGCTGCTCAGCCAGACGGCGGGGAGCATGTCAAAGGGCGCCGTGGAGCCGTAGGACGCGCGCAGCGCCGCGGCCGTCGTCGGCAGGAGCTGGATGGAGGCCGTGTTGATGACCACCAGCCGGCAGAGCTCGTCGGACGCCTCGCCGGGAGGGGAGAGGCGGGCCATGCCGCGCGCGGCGCGGATGCCCATGGGCGTGGCGGCGTTTCCCAGTCCCAACAGATTGGCGGAGACGTTGGACGCCAGGGAAGAGAGTATTTCCCTGTCGCGCGCCGAACGGGGGAAAAGCCGCCGCAAAACGGGCGAGAGCGCGCGGGAGAGGGCCTCCAGCGCGCCCGCCCGGCGCAATACCTCCATCACCCCGCTCCAAAGGCAGATGAGCCCGCCTGTCTCAAGGCAGAGCTTCACCGCCGCCGGCGCGCCTTCCAGCGCAGCCGCGCCGGTCTCGGCCGCATTGCCGG
The DNA here is from genome assembly GCA_018713375.1 of Candidatus Scatomorpha stercorigallinarum. The sequence goes on from DVOV01000243.1 coordinate 4,960, forward strand.
AGACCGCGCCGTACACGAGCGAAAACAGTATAAATACTACCCAAATTGTGGACATGTTGTGCACACCTTCCAGTTTCTACTTGAAATATTCGTCACTGTATATTGAATATAAATTCTCCATTTCTTGACTTTGGTGACAATTTCCTGTATAATTTCAATGTTGAGGTCAGCTGCAGCCGCAGATGGGAGGAAAAGTTATGAAATCGACCGGGATCGTCAGAAAGGTGGATGAGCTTGGGCGCATCGTGCTGCCCATAGAACTCAGAAGGACACTGGACATCGAGAAAAAAGACTCGATGGAGATCTATATCGAGGGTGACACAGTAATACTCCGCAAGTACCAGCCCGCCTGCGTATTTTGCGACAGCGCAAAGGATATCGTATCTTTCCGCGGCAGGAACGTCTGCTCCGACTGCATAAGGATGCTCGAGGAGAAGCTCTGAACACGTTAGTCCATGAGATGCCTGACGCTGCCGGGAAGCCACGTACCCGGCGGCGTGGGCCGGGTAAGTACATGTTGTATGAAAGCGCTGCGGTGTTTGCCGCAGCTTTTTGCTTTTATTGACAATTGACAATTTAAAGCTGAAAAGCTATAATTCACTCAACAAAACAAGGATACAGGCAATGACTGCGGAATAGTACCGGGAGAGAGCGCCGACAGGCGCGGGCCCTGCAGAGAAGTGCCGGTCGGTGCAAGGCACGAGGACACGGCCCGGGAATACACGCAAGAGCCGCCCCACGAAAGCTCCCACGGAGCCGGTAGGCCGGGCCGGGCTTCTCCCGTTACAGAGATAGAGTATCTCCGGCATTGCCGGACGCACTCGAAAAGGCCGGTATGCGTGAGCTGCCGGTAAATTGAGGTGGTAACACGGGATTTGGCGCTCGTCCTCTGCAAGGGAGGAAGGGCGTTTTTTGTTTTTCCTCAAACCGGGGAGCCGCCGCCAAAGGGCTCCTTGAATATGAAAAAGGAGCGAAAACAATGGCGAACATCAAATTCTTCACCGGCATGGACATCCCCCTCGAGCTGCACAAGGTGCGCATGGTGCAGAAGCTCAACCTCCCGAGCGTGGAGCGGCGCGTGGAGGCCGCAGCTGAAGCCGGCAACAACACCTTCCTGCTCAAGAACAAGGACATCTTCCTCGACATGCTGACGGACTCCGGCGTCAACGCCATGAGCGACAGGCAGACTGCCGCCATGCTCATCTGCGACGACAGCTACGCCGGCAGCGCCACCTTCACCCGCCTGGAGGACAAGGTACACGAGATATTTGGCACTAAATTCTTCCTGCCCGCCCATCAGGGCCGCGCGTGCGAGAACATCATCTCCGTGGCCTTTGTAAAGCCCGGCGACGTGGTGCCGATGAACTTCCACTTCACCACCACCAAAGCGCACATCACCCGCCTGGGCGGGACGGTCGTGGAGCTGCTCAGGGATGACGGCCTTGCCACCACCAGCGACAACCCCTTCAAGGGCAACTTCGACCTTGACAAGCTGCGCGCCCTCATCGACGAGGTGGGGCCGGCGAAGATCCCCTTCCTGCGTGTGGAGGCCGGTACGAACCTCATCGGCGGCCAGCCGCTCTCCCTTGAGAATATGAGGGATGTCTGCGCCATATGCCGCGAGCACGGCATACTCACCGTGCTTGACGCCAGCCTGCTGCAGGACAATCTGCACTTCATCAAAACGCGCGAGGCGGCCTGCAAGGATATGAGCATCCGCGAGATCACCCGCGCCATAGCCGACGAGTTTGACATCATCTACTTCTCCGCGCGCAAGCTGGGCTTTGCCCGCGGCGGCGGCATCGCCATGCGCGACAAGGCGCTCCGCGACAAGATGCAGGAGCTGGTGCCCATGTTCGAGGGCTTCCTCACCTACGGCGGCATGAGCGTTCGCGAGATGGAGGCGATCACCGTCGGCCTGGAGGAGACGATGGACGAGGACGTCATCTCCCAGGGGCCGATGTTCATAGAATTCATGTGCAAGGAGCTGATGAAGCGCGGCGTGCCCGTGGTCACGCCTCCCGGAGGGCTGGGCTGCCATCTGAACGCCCGCGAGTTCCTGCCGCACATCGACGACCACGAATACCCGGCCGGCGCTCTGGCCATCGCCGTTTACATCGCCGGCGGCGTGCGCGGCATGGAGCGCGGCACGCTCAGCGAGCAGCGCGAGCCGGACGGCACGGAGCCCATCGCGGATGTGGAACTGCTGCGCCTGGCGCTGCCGCGGCGCGTGTTCACCATGTCCCAGGTGCTCTACGCCGTGGACCGCATCACCTGGCTGCACCAGAACGCCGAGCTCGTCGGGGGCCTGCGCTGGGTGGAGGAGCCGAGCTCGCTGCGCTTCTTCTTCGGCCGTCTGGAGCCCACCAGCGACTGGCAGCAGAAGCTGGCCAGGAAATTCCGCGAGGACTTCGGCGAGAGCCTGTAAAAGCGCCGCACGTGCGCGTATAGAGAGGGGACCGGCGCAGCCAGGGGCTGCGCCGGTTTTTTTCACAGTTTGACTTTCCTGCCCGCTGATGGTAGAATAGGCCAAAGAGTTGACAAACTCATAACAAAAGGAGGGAACTCATTTGGCTATGCAACTGACAGCAGAGCAGCAGGCCATGCTGGACGGAGCGCAGGGAGAGGTGATGGCCAAAGTCATGAAGAGCCTCGTCATGTACGGCGAGACCTTCGGCGCGGAAAAGATGGTGCCCGTAACGAGCAAATACGGCCACACGGTGATAAGCTTCGGCATCGGCGTCATGAAGCCGGTGTACGACCTCTACGACCAGCTTATCAAGGCTGGCGCGCTGCCCAGGCAGCAGTTTTCCGCCGACCCGCTGCCGCTGGACAAGAACGTGCCGTCCAACCTGCTGCAGGACATCATCTTCAAGGGCATCATGTATTCGCAGCAGAAGCGCTATGAGGAGCAGCTGCGCAAGTTCGGCATCATGAGCGGCGACGCCTACACCTGCGCCTGCTACCTGGACGAGGTGGGCAACAAGCCGGGCAAGGGCGAGGTGCTCTCCTGGGCGGAGAGCTCCGCCGTGGTGTATGCCAACAGTGTCCTCGGCGCGCGCTGCAACCGCAACTCCGGCATGATCGAGCTCATGGGCTCCATCGCCGGATGTGTGCCGTACTTCGGCCTGCTGACCGACGATGGCCGCCGCGCGGACTGGATAGTGGAAGTAAAGACGGAAAAGAAGCCGGAAGCGCAGCTCCTGGGCTCCGCCATTGGCATGAAGGTCATGGAGCAGGTGCCGTATGTGAAGGGCCTTGACAAGTGGCTCGGCACGGAGCTCAATGACGAAAACTGCGCCTATCTGAAGGATTTCGGCGCGGCCACGGCCTCTAACGGCGCCGTGGGCCTCTATCACATCGAGAACCTCACGCCGGAAGCAAAGGAACAGGGCGAGGGGCTCATCCGCGAAGGCGCGCCCGTGTACGTCATCGACGACGCGGAGCTGGAAAGGGTGAAGGCCTCCTATCCCTGCGTCTGGAAGGACCCCAACGCCAAACCCAAGCTCTGTTTCATCGGCTGCCCGCACCTGACGAAGCAGCAGCTGAAGGACTGGACCGACCGCATCGAGTCCGCGCTGAAGAAAAACGGCCTGGAGAAGGTCACGGTGCCCACCGTCATGACCGCCCCGCCGGCCATCGCCCGCGAGTATCACAAGAGCTGGGACGGCGCCAGGCTGGAAAAGACGGGCGTCATCCTCTCCTACATATGCCCGCTGATGTATATGAACAACCCCCTCAGCGGCAAAATGCCCGTCATCACATGTTCCAATAAGCTGCGCACCTATACGACGGCCAAGTACTACACCGAGGATGAGATCCTCGGCATGATCACGGGAGGTGTCAGGTAATGTCAAGGACATTCAAGGGCCGCAATGTCGTCGCCGGCTCCTGCACGGCGGAGGCTCTCGTCTCCCACGGGGGATTCAACACCCTTGCCAGTTTCCAGATGGCCATGATGTTCGGCGACAAGCAGGTGAAGTGTGGCGACCAGAACAATCCCGACCTCTATAAAAAGCCCATGAAGGGAAAGGCGCTCTGCCTGCCGCAGACCATCGGCTCCACCACCGGCGGCATGGTGCTCTATACGGCTTGCGCCACCGATAACCAGCCGGCCTGCCTGCTGTTCTCGATGACCATCGACAGCCTGGCGGCTTCGGGGGCCATTCTGGCCGCCAACTGGACGGACGCCAAAATGCCCGTCGTCGATCAGCTCGGCGACGAGTTCCTCGACTATGTGAAGGACGGCATGAGCATCACCGTTTCCGAGGACGGCACGGTGACGGTGGACTGACGTAAACTGACGATGCGAAAAGCCCCCGCCCGCGGGCGGGGGCATTTTTGCGCGGAAAGGACGAAAGACGATGACGGAATACCGCGAGCTGGCAGTGGACGAGATAAACCGCGGCCTCTTTGCCGGCTTCATCCGCCGGCAGGTCGTGGACCTTTGCCGCCGGTGCGAGAACGGCTTATGGGTCGTGCGGCCGGACCCGTTCATAGACGACTGGAGCGAGGAGGACTATGCCTTCCTGATCCGCTGCCTGCGCAACACGGTGGAAACAGGCGGATATGTCTGCGCAGCCTTCGTGGGTGGTGTGCTCAAGGGCTTTGCCTCCGTGGAGAGCGGGCTGTTCGGCGGCGAAGAGCGCTATCTCGACCTCTCGAGCATGCACGTCTCCGCCGACATGCGCGGGAGGGGCATCGGCGCAGAACTGTTTGCCGCGGCGGCGGGCTGGGCGCGCGCTCATGGCGCGCGCAAACTCTATATATCCGCCCACTCGGCGGTCGAGACCCAGGCTTTCTACGCAAAGCTGGGCTGCGTGGACGCCGCCAGGCCCGAGAAAGGCCACGTGGAGCGCGAGCCGTTCGACTGCCAGCTTGAATTCCGGCTGTAAAAAAGCGCCGCCCGCGGGCGGCGCTTTTCTTATTTGGGTATCCCGCCGGCGTACAGGCAGGCGATGTTCTCCAGTATGTCCACGCACTTGTCCATGCCCTCGACAGTGATGTGCTCATAGGGGCCGTGGAAGGCGTAGCCGCCTGTTCCGAGGTTGGGGCAGGGGAGGCCGCGCCAGGAGAGCAGAGCGCCATCCGTGCCGCCGCGGATGGGCTCCATCAGCGGCTTGACGCCGGCATCCTCGATGGCCCTGACGGCGTTGGACACCAGATGATAGTGCTCAGGTTCTATCTTCTCTGCCATGTTGCGGTACTGGTCGCGGACGGTCACCTGCACGGTGCCCTCGCCGTATTTGTCATTCAGGCAGCGCGCGGCGTGCAGCAGCGTCTCCTTGCGCATGGCAAATTTGGCGGAGTCGTGGTCGCGGATAATATAGCGCAGCTGCGCGCGCTCGCAGCTGCCGGCCACGCCCAGCAAGTGGTAAAAGCCCTCGTAGCCCTCCGTGTGCCGCGGCGTCTCCATTGCGGGAAGCATGGAATTGAGCTCCCAGGCCACCTGGGCGGCGTTCACCATCACGTCCTTGGCGCTGCCGGGATGGACGTTGAAGCCGCGGATCTCAATGCTGGCCGAACAGGCGTTGAAGTTTTCATAGACGATCTCGCCCTCCGGCCCGCCGTCCACAGTGTAGGCAAAAGCCGCGCCGAAGCGCTCTATGTCGAAGTCCGCCGTGCCGCGGCCCACTTCCTCGTCCGGCGTGAAGCAGACGGCGATGGGCCCGTGCCCTTCGCCGGAGGCGATGAGCCGCTCCAGAAGCGTCATGATCTCGGCAATGCCGGCCTTGTCGTCCGCGCCCAGCAGGGTGTCGCCGCCGGCGACGATGAGCGTGCGCCCGGCAAGCGCGGGCAGGTGGGGGAAGTTCTCGACGCGCAGGGCGCGGCCGTGGCCCAGATCCACATCGCCGCCGCCGTAATTCTCGATCAGCCGCGGCTGTACGCCCTCTCCGGAGAAGTCGGGCGAGGTGTCCATATGCGCGATGAAGCCCAGGCAGGGCGCATCCACATGCCCGGGGGTGGCGGGCAGGTGGCCGTAGACGTAGCAGGTGTCGGAGACGGCGGCGTCGGCGATGCCGAGTTCGCGCAGTTCTTCGACCAGTATCTTAGCCAGGTCGAACTGCCGCTCGGAGGTGGGGGATATCTCCAGGTCGTCGATGCTGGCGGTGCTGACGCGGGCGTAGTTTATCAGCCGTTCATATGCTTTCATTGGCGTTATCCATCCTTTGCGAGTTTTGCTGTTCAGTATATGATAACACAAAACGCGCTGTTGCGGAAGAAAAATTTTCCGCTATTTCCCCTCGCCGCCCTGCGTTTTTTCATACGCCCGGCGGGAATAGACGGCCATCGCCACGCCGGCGAGCAGCAGCACGCCCAGCCCTGTGAGGATGCTGTATATGCCGGGGACGAATATGCCTACCAGAATATCAATGACTCCGGCGGCGATGAAGGCGGCGCCGCCGAAGCGCTGGCTGGCAGCCCAGGCGGCGTCGTTTTTCATGCTCCATTTGGTGCGCACGCCGGAGAGGGCGTTGCGCTTCAGTTTTGGCAGATAGAGGCCTGTGGGGATGAACGCCACGCCCATGGCGATGCACATGACGTTGCTGATGTCCACCCGCAGGCCGTCCCGCCCGCCGGCGACGAGGGCGGAGTTGATCAGGAAATAGAGCCCCATGACGTCGAACATGGCCAGCGCGGCGATATTGGCGCAGACTATGGCCTTAGCGGTGCTTTCGTTGGCTCCCGCTCCGTGCGAGGCCACATGCGCCGCGGCGGACATGCCGAGGCCGAAGACGGGGATGAAGATCGGGAAGATCAGCATCTCATACTTGCTTCCCCAGCGGTCTACCTCGCCTTGCACGTTGTAGTGCGCGGGCATCTCGTCCGGCAGGAAGAACAGCGCGGCGACGGTGACGGCGAGCGGCAGGACCATCAGCAGCGTGATGATGATCTTGCTGTGCTTCAGCATGGTGCGCACCTCCTTTGGCTTTATTGGCTTTATACACAACGCCCCGCGGCAAAGGCGGGGCGTTACAGGCGCGTTATTTCCCGAGCGCGGCGTACTGCTCGCCGTCTACCGGCTCCAGCCACTCGTTGGAGCCTCCCTCGGCGGGCACTTCGATGGCCAGGTGCGCAAACCAGCTGTCAGCGGCGGCGCCGTGCCAGTGCTTGACCTCGGGCGGGATCTCCACCACGTCGCCGGCTTTCAGCGCGCGCGGGGCGCAGCCCCACTCCTGATACCAGCCGCGCCCGGCGGTGACGAGCAGTATCTGCCCGCCCTTGTGGTGGATGTGCCAGTTGTTGCGGCAGCCGGGCTCGAACGTGACGTTGGCCACGTTGACGCCGCCGTGCGTAAGGGGGCAGAGATAGCTCTGGCCGATGAAATACTGCGCGTAGGCAGTGTTTTCCTGCCCAATGGGGAATATCTCTTCCTTGACGAATTCGTCCATATCCAGCGCTCCTTTATGGCTTTATGCCATCATTTTAGGCCCTGGCAGCGCAAAAAGCAAATGCCTGGATATCATGCGCCGCCATGCCTTCCGGGCATGTATACTCAGCTCTCCTGCGCGTTCTCGATGGAGTGGCGCTTGAGGGCCTCAAACGTCTCGTCGCTTATCACGTGCTCGATGCGGCAGGCGTCGTCCTCGGCGGTCTCGGGGCTGACGCCGAGAGCGCGCAGCCAGCGGGTGATGTACTGGTGGCGCTCGTATATCTTCTCCGCGATGGCGCGGCCCTTGTCCGTGAGGGTGATGTTGCCTTCCGGCGAGACCTCGATGCACTCGCTGGCGCGCAGGTTCTTCATGGCGATGCTCACGCTGGGCTTGGAGAAGTTCATCTCATTGGCGATATCTATGGAACGGACGTACCCCTTGCGCTCGTGCAGAACGAGGATGGTCTCAAGGTACATCTCGGCGGATTCATGGGTCCTCATGGTTGCCTCCGGAAATAGTTTTCTATATTTTATCACCATGCGGCGGAAAGCACAAGAAATTAATGTTGACTTTTTGGCCCCGGACAATATAATTGTAGCAGCAGCGGCGGCCGTATGGCCGCGCTTTTTGTGAACGGAGTTGAAATATTTGTTCAGGCTCATAAAAACGGAGGGCCGCGCGCGGCGCGGGGAGTTCACCTGCCCGCATGGCACGGTGCAGACGCCGGTCTTCATGAACGTCGGCACCCAGGCGGCGATAAAAGGCGCGCTTTCGGCGCGTGACCTGGCGGACATCGGCTGCCAGATCGAGCTCTCCAACACCTATCACCTGCATGTGCGCCCCGGCGACGGGCTCATCAAGTCCCTCGGCGGGCTGCACCGCTTCATGACCTGGGACGGGCCCATCCTCACGGACAGCGGCGGCTTCCAGATATTTTCCCTCGCCGAGCTGCGCAAGATCGGCGAGGACGGCGTGCGCTTCAATTCGCATGTTGACGGGCGGCACATATTCATGGGGCCCGAGGAGAGCATGAGGATACAGTCCAACCTCGGCAGCGATATCGCCATGGCCTTTGACGAGTGCATCAAGATACCGTCGCCCTACGAGTACGTCAAGGAGTCCTGCGCGCGCACGGTGCGCTGGCTGGAGCGCTGCAAGGCCGCGCTTGCGCGCTATAATGCGGAGCCGGACGCCGTAAACCCCGGGCAGGTGCTCTTCGGCATCAACCAGGGCGCCGTTTTCCACGATATACGCGTTGAGCACATGAAGCGCATCGCCGAGCTCGACCTCGCGGGCTACGCCATCGGCGGCCTGGCGGTGGGGGAGACTACGCAGGAGATGTACGACACCATCGAAGTGGTGGAGGAGCACATGCCCGCCGGCCGGCCGCGCTACCTGATGGGCGTGGGCACGCCGGGGAACATCATCGAGAGCGTGGCGCGCGGCGTGGACTTTTTCGACTGCGTGATGCCCGCGCGCAACGGACGCCACGGCCACCTGTTTACCTGGGGCGGCGTCATCAACATCAAGAACGCCAAGTATGAGCGCGACGAGGGCCCCATTGACCCCGAATGCTCCTGCCCCGTGTGCCGGCGCTATTCGCGTGCCTATCTGCGCCACCTCTTCAAAGCGGAGGAGATGCTGGCCATGCGCTTTGCCGTGACGCACAACCTCTGGTTCTACAACGAGCTCATGCGCCGCATCCGCACCGCCCTGGAGGAGGGGGATTTTGACGCATTCCGGCGCAAATACGCGGACGCCCTCGACAGGCGCATATAATCTACTTGCATTTAAGGGAAAAAGCGGTTATAATTACGCTTACACACTACTACCACTCGTGGAGGTTTGAAAAATGTTCTTGAATGTCCTTAGCTCAGCCGGTGGGGCCGCAAGCGGTTTCTCCAGCATCTTTTTCCTCATCATCCTCTTCGTTGTGTTCTACTTCTTCATGATCCGTCCGGAAAACAAGCGGAAGAAGCAGCTCAACGAGATGCGCGACCACACTGCGGTCGGCGATGAGATCGTCACCATCGGCGGCATCATGGGCAAAGTCGTACAGGTCACCGGCGACACCATCACCTTCGAGACCGGCGAGGACCGCGTCCGTATGCAGGTGACCAAGTGGGCCATCTCCACCAACGTACGCGAGGAGAAGCAGCGCGCCGCCGCCCAGGCCGCCGCCCGCAACGCCCGCGTCAACAAGAAAAAGGCCAAGACCTCCGGCGAGGAAAACAGCATCGTTGACGAGAAGCCGAAGGACGAATAAGCCCGGCGCTGAACAGTCATTTAAAGCCCCCTCACGTAATAGGATGTACAAACATCCTGACGTGAGGGGGCTTTTCATATGCAGACGACAGCGGAGAAAAAACAGGCGTCACGGCGGACTTTGGCCTGGCTGCTGCCCGGTATCGCCCTGGGCGTGGCGGCGGCGGTGGGGCTGATGTACCTTGGCGCGCTGCTGATGCTGGACGGCAAACTGCCGTCAGATGCGCCGGAGCTGGTGGTGACGGCCGGCGTGTTTTGCGGCGCGGCGGCGGGAGGCCTGCTGGCAGCCCGGCGAAAGGGAAGGGGAGGGGAGGCCGGAGCGGGGCTGGCCTGCGGTCTGGCGCTAGCACTGCTGATAGCGCTGGCGTCGTTCGTCGCGCCCGGATCTGTCGGGCCTACGTCCCAACTTGTGCGCTATGCGCTTTCCGCGGCAGCGGGCGGTTTTTTCGGCGGCATGTTGTGCGTTAAACGTGGCGGAGCCAGGAAACGCAAAAGGCGCAGAAAATGATATTACAGAGAGTTATATTATCACAAGTAGACAT
>DVOV01000244.1 GCA_018713375.1 Candidatus Scatomorpha stercorigallinarum
TACCTGGAGCGGGGCAACATAGAGGTGGCCCCCCTGGCCTACATGCGCGGGCGCACGCTGGACGACAGCTTTATAATACTCGACGAGGCGCAGAACACCTCCCGCGAGCAGATGAAGATGTTCCTCACGCGCATTGGCTTCGGCTCGCATGTGGTCATCACCGGCGACGTGACGCAGATAGACCTGCCGCAGGACAAGGTGAGCGGGCTGAAGGAGGCCATGCGCGTGCTCAAGGGCATAGACGACATCGCCATCTGCCGCCTGACCGGGGCGGACGTGGTGCGCCACGAGCTGGTGCAGAAGATAATCGAGGCCTATGAAAAAGACGAAAAGCGCCGCGCGCCGGCCAAGGAGCTGGCGCCGAAGCAGTTCAGGAGGAAGAGCAAATGAGCGACCGCGAGCAGATAAAGGCCTATTACGACACTTCGCCGGAGACGGAGTGGGCGCGGCTGGAGCAGAACCCCTGGGAATTTGAGATAAACTGCCGCTATATCGACAGGTATGTGCGGCCCGGGCAGAGCGTGCTCGACCTCGGCGGAGGGCCGGGGAGATACTCCATCCATCTCGCCGAAAGGGGCTGCCGCGTGACGCTCGCGGACCTTTCGGACGGGAACGTGGCCCTCGCGCGGAAAAAGGCCGCGGAGGCCGGAGTGGAGCTGACGGCCGTGCAGGCGGACGCGCTTGACGGCGGCACGCTGCCGGAGGGGCCATTCGACCACGTGCTCTGCATGGGGCCGCTCTATCACCTGCTGAAAGTGGAGGAGCGGAAAACGGCGATAGCCAACTGCCTTTCAAGGCTCCGGCCGGGAGGGGTTTTCTTCGCGGCGTTCATCTCCATGTACGGCGATCTGCTCTACCGCCTCGGGCATATGGCCGACTGGCCGGAGGGGATAGCGGAAGTGGACGGCAATGAGGTCAACAGGCGCTATTACGGCTGCCTCGAGCGCGGAGAGGACTACGCCGGCGAGTCGTTCACAAGGGCGTATTTCGCGCAGGCCGGCAGCGCAGAGCGGCACTTTGAGGGCTTCCCGCTGAAAAAGCTGCACCTTGTGGGCAGCGAGGGCGTGCTCGCCTCGAGGGAGGGGTTCAAAAACCTCCCTGCGGAGGCAAGAGCGGGCTGGATTGAGCTTTCGCTCAGGCTCTGTGAGATACCGGAGCTGCTGAGCTGGTCTGAACATCTGCTTTACATCGGACAAAAGATTCAGGAGGACAGAATATGACACTTTCAGAAGCAAGGGAAGAACTGAAACGGCTCGAGATGGAGGAATTCGCCTACGGCTACGCCATGGGCTCGCTGCACTACGACGGGGAGACCGGCGCGCCGAGGGACACTTACATCCCGCGCGGCAAGGCGCTGGGGATACTCAGCGGGGTGGGCTATCAGCTCGCCACCGGCGAGCGCAGCGAAAGGCTGCTCGACGCGCTCTCCGAGCACATGGACGAGCTCACAAGCGCGGAGCGGCGCACCGTGGAGCTCCGGCAGAAGGACCTGCGGGAGCTCAAAAGCATACCGATGGACGAATACGTCGCCTACCGCGAGCTGCTCAACGAGAGCCACATTGTCTGGACCGAGGCCAAGGAGAGGGACGATTTTGCCTCCTTCGAGCCGGTGCTGCAGAAGATAATCGACGCCAACAGGCGCTTCGCCGCCCTCGCCGCGCCGGACACGGATCCGTACGACTACTGCCTCGACAAATACGAGGAGGGGCTGACGATGGAGCGCTGCGACCGCTTTTTCGGCGTGCTGCGCGACAAGCTCGTGCCGCTCATCGAGAAGGTGAAGCGCGCCGAGGCCCCGGACACCTCGCTGCTCGGCGTAAATTTCCCGCTCGACAGGCAGGAGAAGCTCTCTTATAAGCTGATGGACCTGCTCGGGCTGGACCGCTCCCGCTGCCGACTCGGAACTACCGAGCACCCGTTTACGCTCGATTTGTCGAAGTACGACGTCAGGATAACCACTCATTACTACGAAAACGCATTTGCCTCCTCGATGTTCAGCGTTGTGCATGAGGGGGGGCACGCGCTTTATGAGCTGCACACGGCGGACGAGTACGCCTACACCGGGCTCGGCAGCGGCGTGTCCATGGCCGTACACGAGAGCCAGTCGCGCTTTTTCGAGAACATAATCGCCCGCTCGAGGCCGTTCTGCGAGCACATCTGGCCCACCCTCGTGGAGCTCTGCCCGGAGCTCGGGAAGTACAGCGCGAAGGAATTCTACCGCGCGGTGAACACCTCGAAGCCGAGCCTGATACGCATTGAGGCCGACGAGCTGACGTACAGCCTGCACATCATGGTGCGCTATGAGCTGGAGCGCGCGTTCATGCACGGCGAGCTGGAGGCCCGCGACCTGCCCGCGGCCTGGAAGGAGCTCTATAAGAAATACCTCGGCGTCGATGTGCCGGACGACCGCAGCGGCGTGCTGCAGGATTCGCACTGGTCCGGCGGGCAGATCGGCTACTTCCCCAGCTACGCGCTGGGCAGCGCCTATGGCGCGCAGCTGGTGGCCAAGATGAAGGAGACCGTGGACGTGGACGAGTGCGTCGCCGCCGGCGACCTGGCGCCCATATCGCAGTGGCTTGAGGAGCGCATCTGGCGCCACGGGCGGCTCTATAAGCCCACGGAGCTCATCGAGAACGCCATGGGCGCGCCCTTCGACCCCAAGTTCTACACCGACTATCTCGAGGCCAAGATGGCCGCCGTCTACCGCTTCTGATGGCGGCGAGGATCAGCGTATCGAGGGAGCGGCGCGGCCTCGGCCACCCCGAGGCCCGCGCGCTGGTGCTGCGCGCCGCGAAGGCGGCGCTGAAGGAGCAGGGGGTGGACATGCCCTGCGAGATCAGCGTCATGTTCACGGACGACGAGGGCATCCGGGAGATAAACCGCGAGTTCCGCGGCATCGACGCGGCCACGGACGTGCTGAGCTTCCCCATGAACGAGCTCTCGCCCGGGGAATTCGACGCGCAATACTGCGAGCGCGACCCGGAGACCGGGGCCGTGCTGCTGGGGGACATGGCCATCTCGCTGGAGCGCTGCGCCGCCCAGGGCGAGGAATTCGGCCACGGCTTCGGGCGCGAGGTCATGTACCTGACCGTGCATAGCGTGCTGCACCTGCTCGGCTACGACCACATGGATGAGGGAGAGATGAAGCGCGCCATGCGCGCGCGCGAAGAAGCGATAATGGCCCGGCTCCGCGGCGGGCCGGCAACGGAGAGTGAATAAATGCAGAAAAACGCCATGATAACCATCGCCGGCCGTCCCAACGTCGGCAAGAGCACGCTCACCAACGCGCTGGTGGGGGAGAAGGTGGCCATCGTCTCCAACAAGCCGCAGACGACGCGCAACCGCATCACCGGCATCGTCGCCCGTGGGGACACGCAGTTCGTCCTGATGGACACGCCGGGCTTCCACCGCGCGCGCACGCGCCTGGGCGAGTATATGGACAAGGTCGTGCGCGAGAGCGTGGCGGACGTGGACGCCGTGCTGCTCGTGGTGGAGCCCATAGCGTCCATCGGCCGCCAGGAGGAAGAGCTCATCGCGCAGATAAAGGCCAGCGGCATCCCCGCCGTGCTGGCCGTGAACAAGATCGACACCGTGGAAAAGGGGGAGCTGCTCGCGGTCATCGCGGCGTATTCTGCCGCATATGACTTCGACGCCATCATACCCATTTCCGCGAGGACCGGCGACGGGCTGGAGGAGCTGCTCGCGCAGCTTGAGAATTACGCAACGGAGGGGCCGCACCTTTTCCCGGACGACATGTACACCGACCAGCCGGAGAAGCAGCTCTGCGCCGAGCTCGTGCGCGAAAAGCTGCTCTGGAAGCTGGACAAGGAGGTGCCGCACGGCACGGCCGTGGAAGTCACGCGCTTTTCCGAGCGGGAGGACGGCGTTATTGAAATCGACGTCACGATTTATTGCGAGAAATCCAGCCACAAGGGCATCATCATCGGGAAAAAGGGCGAGATGCTGCGCACGATAGGCGAAATGGCGCGCAAGGACATGGAGCGGCTGCTGGATGCGAAGGTGTATTTGCAGACCTGGGTGCGCGTCAAGGAAAACTGGCGTGATTCGCAGTTTTTGCTGCGGAATTTCGGCTTCAGCGAAAAATAAAGCGCGCGAAGGGCATATTGCTTTCCGCCGGCGGGCGGTATATAATCAGGGCCGGCCATAAAATTCCCAGCTGTTATGGCGGCGCTTTGCGCACAGACTAAGCGCGGGGTGATCGCATGAAGACCGACGGTTACTGGGCGCTGTTCCGGCTCACGGGCGACCCGCTGTGCTATCTGCTCAGCAGGGCGCAGCGCGAGCGGGAAAACGCGCAAAAGCGCGGCAAGAGGGCGGCGCAGAGGCCGCCCTGCTGACGGAGGAGATACATATGTTCCTGACGACCCGCGGCCTGGTGCTGCGCGAGGCAAAGTACAAAGAATCCGACAAGATACTGACCATCCTCACCGCGGAGGAGGGCAAGCTGACGGTGAAGGCGCGCGGCGTGGCGCGCACGCGCAGCAAGCTGTCCGCCGCAACGCAGCTTTACGGCTATGCCGAGTTCACCCTCTTCGGCAACCGCGGCATGTGGACGGTGAACGAGGCCGAGAGCATCGAGCAGTTCCGCCCGCTGAGGGAGGACATCAAGCGCCTGGCCCTGGCGGGGTATATCTGCGAGATGCTGGAGGCCGTCTCCGACGAGGACTGCCCGGAGCCGGAGATGCTGCAGCTGGGGCTGAACTGCCTGTACGCCCTTTCCAACAAGCTGGCCACGCGCGACGTGGTGAAGGCCGTTTTTGAACTGCGGCTGATGTGCATCGCCGGCTACCGGCCGGAGCTGGAAGCCTGCGCCAGGTGCGGGCGGGTGGAGATGGACGGCGGCGTGCTGGTGCCGGAGCACGGCGAGCTCTACTGCGACAGCTGCCGCCAGGGCGGCGGGCTGAAGCTCGACCGCTCGGTGCTCTCGGCGATGCGCTATATCGTCAACGCCGGGCCGAAGAAGATATTCGCCTTCGAGCTGGACGACGCGGCGGAGGAACGGCTGGCCTCCGTCTGCGAGGCCTACGCGCTCCATGAGCTGGACAGGCCGTTCCGCAGCCTCGATTACTACAACAGCATTAAGGATACGGAAAATGACGCAACAATATGAAAAATCCTGCGCCACGCTGGAGCTGCCCGCCATACTCGAGCAGCTCTCGCTGAGGGCCGTCAGCTCCGCCGCCAGGGAGCGCGCGCTGGCCCTCGCCCCCTCCGCGGACACGGCGGAGGTGAAAAAGCGCCTGGCCGAGACGAGCGCCGCCCGGGCGATGATGGTCACGCGCGGCAGCCCCTCTTTTTCCGGCGTGAAGGATGTGCGCGCGAGCCTGCAGCGCGCGGACATGGGCGGCGTGCTCAATATACGGGAACTGACGGACATCGCGGGGGTGCTCACCTCCGCGCGGCTCGTGCGCGGCTACGCCGCCGACAGCGGCCGCGAGGAGAAGAGCTGCATCGACTATCTTTTCAACTCCCTGCAGGCCAACCGCTTCCTGGAGGACAAGATCACGTCGTCCATCGCCGGCGAGGACGAGATAGCGGACGCCGCCAGCAGCGAGCTGGCCGGCATCCGCCGGCTGATACGCGCCGCCAGCGCGCGCGTCCGCGACGCGCTGCAGAAGATCATCTCTTCGCCGAGCTATGCCAAGGCGTTGCAGGACCCAATAATAACCACGCGCTCCGAGCGCTTTGTCGTCCCGGTGAAGGCGGAGTTCAAAAACGCCGTGCCGGGGCTGGTACACGACGTGTCCAGCTCCGGGGCCACGCTCTTCATCGAGCCGATGGCCGCCGTGAAGGCAAACAACGAGCTGCGCGAGCTGCGCGCGCGGGAAAAAGCGGAGATCGAGCGCATCCTCGCCGAGCTCTCCGCGGACTGCGCCGAACACGCGGACGACATATCGCGCGATTTCGGCATACTCGTGCAGCTCGACCTGATTTTCGCCAAGGCAAAGCTGAGCTATGAGCTCGACGCCGTGGGGCCGGAGCTCTCTGAGCGGGAGATACGCCTGCGCCGCGCGCGGCACCCCCTGCTGCCCAAGGACACGGCGGTGCCCATCGACCTCACGCTGGGCGTGGACTACGACACGCTGGTCATCACCGGCCCCAACACGGGCGGCAAGACCGTAACGCTCAAGACCATCGGCCTTTTCTGCGTGATGGCCGCCTGCGGGCTGCATATCCCGGCCGCGGACGGCAGCGCCGTGCCAGTTTTCCGCTCCGTCCTGGCGGACATCGGCGACGAGCAGAGCATCGAGCAGAGCCTGTCCACATTTTCCTCGCACATGACGAACATCGTGCGCATACTTGAGGAATGTGGGGAGAACACGCTCATCCTCTTCGACGAGCTGGGCGCGGGCACCGACCCCACCGAGGGCGCGGCGCTGGCCATAGCCGTCATCGAGTACGCGCGCGCGCACGGCGCGACCATCGCCGCCACCACGCACTATGCGGAGCTGAAGGTGTACGCGACGAACGCCAAAGGCGTGATGAACGCCTCCTGCGAGTTCGACGTGGCCACGCTGCGGCCGACATACCGCCTGCTCGTGGGCATACCGGGCAAGTCCAACGCCTTCGCCATCTCCGAGCGCCTGGGCGTGCCGTCGGAGATCATCGCCGACGCCAGGGCGCGCGTGGGCACGGAGACGGCGAGCTTTGAGGCCACCATTGAAAAGCTGGAGCAGGCGAGGCAGGCGCTGGAGCGCGACCGCGAGGCCGAGCAGCAGAAGCTGCGCGAGGCGGAGGAGAACCGCAAAGAATCCGCCAAGCTGCGCATCGAGCTAGAGCTGAGGCTGGAAAAGGCCGAGCTGAAGGCCCGACGCGACGCCGAGCGCATCATCGCCGAGGCGCGCGAGACGGCGGAACGGGCGTTTTCGGAGATAGACGAGATGCGCTCGCGCATGAACGATGAGGAGGACCACCGCAGCGCCAACGAGGCCCGCGCCGAGCTGCGCCGGCGGCTGAACGCGGCGGAGGAGAAGTTCGCCGAGCGGCCGGCGATGCCCGCAGAGCACCGCGGCCCCACGCGGCCCGCCGCGGCGGGGGACACGGTGGAGATCCTCTCCATGGGCGTGAAGGCCACGGTCACCGAAGTCACCAGGGACGGCACGCTCTCGCTGCAGGCGGGGAACATGCACCTTTTCGCCCGGCAGGACGAGGTGCGCGTGACGGAGCCGGCAAAGCCGAAAAAAGCCGCCGTGCCTTCCGCCGGGTCGGCAGGCGGCTTCCGCGCCGAGTCCACGGCCAGCGAGCTCGACCTGCGCGGCATGGACACGCTGGAGGCCGTGACGGTGCTCGAGCGGTTCATCGACGCGGCCGTGATGGGCAAGCTGAGTACGCTGCGCATCATCCACGGGAAAGGCACCGGCGCGCTGCGCCAGGCGGTGCAGTCCGCGCTCAAGCGCAACCGCTCCGTCAAGAGCTTCCGCCTGGGGCGTTACGGCGAGGGAGAGACCGGCGTCACTGTGGTGGAACTGAAATAAACGCGCCATTTCGCCGCCGCGGCCATTGTTGATTTCAACGAATCGGGCAAAATCAGTTGACGTTGCATTTGAAATTTGTTATTCTATGTGTGTAAAAGGCCTGAAAAGCTCTCAGGCCGGGGTTGTGGAAGGAGTGGCTTGAGTGATTTCCAAAGAGGTAGTTATCAACAACCAGGTGGGCCTGCACGCGCGGCCTGCGACCTTTTTCATTCAAAAGGCCAATGAGTTCAAGAGCAGCATATGGATCGAAAAGGACGATCGCCGTGTGAACGCCAAGAGCCTTCTGGGCGTGCTTTCCCTCGGCATCGTCAAGGGGACGTCTGTGAAGATCCTGGCAGACGGTGTCGACGAGAGCGCGGCTATCGCCACGCTGTCGGAGCTTATCGACTCTAACTTCTCTGAGTGATCCGCGCAGATATCTGGCGGGGGCATGCGCAGCGCGTCCTTTGGGCGGCGCTCGCGGCCCCCTTTTTTATTTGCCGTGACGGGAGGTGGCTGCTACGGAAAACGCTGACGGGCGCATAGCCGCGCTGCGCGAAAAGGCCAACGCCCTGCCGCTGCTGCCGGGCGTGTACATCATGAAGGACGCGCACGGCGAAGTGATATACGTGGGCAAGGCCAAGGCGCTGAAAAACCGCGTCACCAGCTATTTCCGCGGCGAACACCTGCCCAAAGTGGCCGCTATGGTGGCCAAGGTGGCGGACTTTGACGTCATCGTCGTCAGCAGCGAGTTCGAGGCCCTGGTGCTGGAGAATTCGCTCATCAAGCGCCACCGGCCGCACTACAACATCCTGCTCAAGGACGACAAGGGCTATCCCTTCAT
>DVOV01000245.1 GCA_018713375.1 Candidatus Scatomorpha stercorigallinarum
ACATACCCACAGGCCGGTCGCCCGTAACAAAAAACAATGCCGCTGTCGCAATAACGACGGCGGCATTGCTGATAGTGCGCATAAGGAGGGCGCAGATATGGCGGATAACGGATATTTCAAAGACAAAGTTGCAGTCATCACGGGCGGTGGGGGGACTTTGTGTTCCTGCATTGCGCGGCATCTGGCGGAGGAGGGGGCCCGGGTGGCGGTCATTGGGCGCACGATGGGCAAGCTGGAGGCCGTGGTGGACGGTATCACCGCCGCCGGCGGCGTGTGCATCGCCGTGACGGGCGACGTCTCCGACGAGGAGTCCATGCGCCGGGCGGCGGAGGAGATACGCGCGCGGCTGGGCAGCTGCGACATCCTCGTCAACGGCGCGGGCGGCAACAACCCCAAGGCCATCACCACCAACGCCGCTTTCACGCCGGAGGAGCTCGACGACGCGGCGTTTGCCGATAAGATCGGCTTTTTCAACGTGAACATGGACTACTTCCGCAGCGTGATCGACATCAACGTCGTCGGCACGGTGATATGCAGCCGCGTGTTCGGCCGGCAAATGGCGGAAAAGGGCGGCGGGGCCATACTGAACTTCGCCTCCATGAACAGCTACCGGCCGCTGAGCTGCCGCCCCGCCTACGCTCTGAGCAAGGCGGCCATCGTCAACTTCACGCAGTGGCTGGCGGCCTATCTGGCGCCGGCGGGCATCCGCGTAAACGCCGTGGCGCCAGGCTTCATCACCAACGCCAACAATATCAGGTTCTACGGCTCGCTGGAGACGGGCTATACGCCGCGGGGGATGAACATACTGGCGCACACGCCGATGGGACGCTTCGGCAAGGCCGGCGAGCTGCTGGGCGTGGCGGACCTGCTGCTGGACACGGAGCGCGCGGGCTTCATTACCGGCGTCACCGTGCCGGTGGACGGGGGCTTCCTCTCCTGCAGTGGGCTATGAGGCGAATATTATGTAAACTAAAACCGCCCGGGGACGGGCGGTTTTCATATTTTGCATCCCCCCACCCGGCTTGCGCGCGGCGGGGGGAGGGATTATCATAGGGGCAAGAACATTTCGGAGGATACCCCTATGCCTGCTTTTAAGAAACTGGCGGCGCTGGCGCTCGCCCTGACGATGATACTGTCCCTGGCCGCCTGCGGGGCGGCCGAGGCGGAGCCTGACGTGACTTCACCGCAGGGCTCCAGCTCCGCGGGGAGCTACACCGTCACGGACATATTCGGGCGCGAGGTGGAGATACCGGGCGAAGTGCAGTCCGTGGCCGCGCTGGGCAGCGCGGCGCGCCTGCTCTGCTACATGGACGCCACGGACAAGCTCACGGGCGTGACGGCCATGGACCTGGAGCCCACGGCCAGCAAGCCCTACTCCTATATCTACGCCGAAGAGCTGGCCGGGGCCGAGGAACTGGCCACCGGCGGCAGCAACGACACGGCCTACGCCGAGGCCATCGTTGTGGCCGACCCTGACGTTATTTTTTATTTCGACTCCGACACGGCGGCCATGGACGACCTGGCGCGCCAGACCGGGCTGCCTGTGGTGGGCGTTTATGCCGAGAACTGGTACGACGAGGACACGTTCTTTGCCTCGCTGGAGCTCATCGGGCAGATCTGCGGCCGGCAGGAGCGCGCACAGGAGCTCATTTCCGCCCTGCGCGGCTGGAAAGAGGAGCTCGCCGCGCTGAGCGCGGGTGTGCCCGAGGAGGAAAAGCCCACGGTGTACGCCGGGGCCGTCAACTGGAGCGGCTCGCACGGCATCGAGGGCAGCTACGGGCAGTATCCGCCCTTCGTGGCGGCGGGGGCCAACAACGTGGTGGACAGCACGGGGGCAGACGCCTTCGTGGAGATCGACCGCGAGCAGATCACGGCCTGGGATCCGGACTATATCTTCCTCACGGTGGACAACATGGGCATCGTCAACGAGGACTATGCGCAGAACCCCAACTACTACGATACGCTCAGCGCCGTGCAGGAGGGGCATGTCTATTCGCAGGTGGGCTTCAACTACTACTGGACCAACCAGGAGCTGGCGGTGGTGAACTCCTACTACGTGGCCTCCGTGCTCTATCCCGAGGCCTTCGAGGGCGTGGACTTCGAGGCCAGGGCGGAGGAGATATTCAACACCATGCTCGGCAGCGATTTCCTGGACGTGCTGGAGGAGAACGGCATGTATTTCGGCCCCGTGACCATCGGCGGCTGAGCGTTTGCCCCGGAAGGGTGAGGGAATGAGGATAAAAGACCAACTGAGCCCCAGGAGCTACGGGCAGTATATACACCTGAAGGTGCTGTTTTTGATATTGCTGCTGTGCCTGACGCTCGTCATAGCGCTGGTGGCCATCGTCTGCGGCTCCTCCGGGATGCCCATCGGGGCCGTGCTGCGGACGCTGGCCGGCGGGGGCAGCACGCAGGAGAACGTCATCGTTTTCAACCTGCGCGGGCCGCGCGTCTGCACGGCCATCGTGGCCGGCTTCGGGCTGGCCATCGTCGGCTGCGTGATGCAGAGCGTGCTGCGCAACCCGATGGCCTCCGCCTCCACGGTGGGCGTGTCGCAGGGCGCGGCCTTCGGCGCGGCGTTCGCCATCATCGCCCTGGGCGCGGGGGTAGAGAGCGTGACCACCTCCGGCATCGTCAACGTGACGCAGCCCTACCTGGTGTCCGGCTGCGCCTTTATCGGCGCCATGCTCTCCACGTTCTGCATACTTCTGCTCTCGCGCGTGCAGAAGCTCTCCGCCAGCACGCTGGTGCTGACGGGCGTGGCGCTGGGGGCGCTCTTTTCCGGCGCGACGACCATGCTAGAGTATTTCGCCGACGACGTGCGCGTGGCGGCCGTGGTCTACTGGACCTTCGGCGACCTGGGCGGGACGTACTGGAAGGATATCGGCCTGATGCTGGCTGTGGTGCTGGCGGCGTTCGTCTATTTTTACTTCAACCGCTGGAACTACAACGCCATCCAGAGCGGCGAGGAGACGGCCAAGGGCCTGGGCGTCAATACTGACGCCCTGCTGCTGGTGGGGATGCTCGTCTGTGCGTTCACGGCGGCGATGATCGTCTCCAACGTGGGGCTCATCAATTTCGTGGGGCTCATCGCGCCGCACATGGTGCGCAGGTTCGTGGGCAGCGACTACCGCTTCCTGCTGCCCGCCTCGGGGCTCGCCGGCAGCATACTGCTGCTGCTCAGCGACATCGTGGCGCGCATGGCGGTGTCGCCCGTGGTGCTGCCCATCGGTGCCATCACGTCCTTCGTGGGCGCGCCGGTGTTTTTGATGATAATCTTTCGGGAGAGCAAACGCAGATGACGACGGATCGGCAGATGATAGAGCTGCAGGACGTGCGCTTCGCCTACGGCGGCGGGGAGGAGACGCTGAAGGACATCTCCTTTGAGCTCGGCGGCGGGCACTGCCTGGCCCTGATGGGCAACAACGGCGCGGGCAAGAGCACGCTTTTGCGCTGCCTGAACAAGATACTGGCGCCCAAGGGCGGGCGCATCACCGTCTGCGGGCGGGAGCTGGCCGCCATGCGGCGCGGCGAAGTGGCGCGCACCATGGCCTATGTAGAGCAGCACAACTCCGCCGCGCGCTTCACGGTGTTCGACGCCGTGCTGCTGGGGCGGCGGCCGTATATCCGCATGGAGCCCACGGCGCACGACCTCGAGGTGGTGAAAAACGCCATCCTCCGCCTGGGGCTGGAGGAGCTGGAGCTGCGACAGATAGACGAGCTCTCCGGCGGCGAGCTGCAGAAGGTGGTCATCGCCCGCGCGCTCGCGCAGGAGCCGCAGGTGCTGCTGCTGGACGAGCCCACCAGCAACCTCGACATTTACAACCAGCACGAGGTGATGAAGCTGGTGCGTGAGATCGCCGTCAAGGACGGCATATTGGTGGTGGTGGTCATCCACGACCTCAACCTGGCCGTGCAGCACTGCGACCGCTTCCTGTTTATCAAGGACGGGCGGGTATTCCGCTTCGGCGACCGCTCGATACTGACGGCGGAGACCATTTCGCAGGTGTACAATGTGAAGGCGCGCGTGGTGGAGGTCGGGGGCCATACGGTCGTGCTGGTGGACACATAAGGAGGACAGGATGGAAGAAAAGAAGCTCTGGGAAAAATGCGTGGGGTTCCACGGCCATGAGTGCGGCGGGCTGGCCATCGGCTTCAAGGCAGCGCTCTATGCGCGCGAGCTGCTGGGGCTGGGGCGCGCGGAGGATGAGGAAGTAGTGTGCATCGCCGAATGCGACGCCTGCCCCATAGACGCCATACAGGTCATACTGGGCTGTACGGCGGGGAAGGGCAACCTGCTCTTTCACATCACGGGCAAATTCGCCTTTTCCTTTTACGAGCGCCGCTCTGGCCGCGCCGTGCGGCTGATGATGACGGCCTATGACGACGGGCTTGACCGCCGCCAGTCGATGGAATTCTATCTGTCGCACGAGCCGCGGGAGATATTCACCGTGACAGATGTGAAGCTGCCGCTGCCGGAGAAGGCGCGGATGATGGATTCGCGACGCTGCGACGCCTGCGGCGAGCGCACGGCCGAGGAGCACCTGCACCTCAGCGGCGGGCGGCTGCTCTGCCGCGACTGCTATCAGGAGTACGACCGGTTCAACGTGTGAAGAGCAAAACAGCCGCCCCGAGGGGCGGCTGTTTTTTTGCGCTCAGGCGCGGACGCGGGCGAGTATGGCCATGACCTCCCCGCCGGCGGAGACCAGGCGGTAATCCCCGGCGGCTTCGGGGACGATAAAGGTCTGCGCATAGCGCACGCGGAAGGGCTCGAAGGCGTCTGTGGGGCTGACGATGAAGGCCTCGCGGCCTTCAACCAGGTTGAGCACATCCACGCTGCCGTCGCGCGGCACGTCGAGCGCGGAGCCGGTGCTGAGGCGGAAAGTGTCGATGAATTCGCGCTCGGCGAGGCCCGTGCGCACGACGCTGCCCTCCGGGCCGGAATAGACCGTCCGCTCCTGATGCAGGAGATGGCGCTCGCAGAAGCCCGTGTCGCGGTCCCACTGGATATTGGCCAGCCCGTGGCCGATGTGTATCGGGCGCGGCTTGCCGTCCAGGTCCACGCGGCCCCAGTCCCAGAGCTTGAAGGTGAAGATATAGGGCGTGGCGCTGATCTCCAGCACCATGGTGCCCGCGCCGGAGCCGTGGACCGTGCCTGCCGGTATCAGCAGGTGGTCGTGTTTCTTCACCGGGAAGCGGTTGATATAGCGCGCTGCGTCAAAGGGCTCGCCGCCATCCTGCGCCGCGTACAGGGCGGCGCCCACTTCCTGTGGATCCACGCCGGGTTTCACGCCCAGCCAGACGCTGCCCTCTTCGCCCTCCGTGTCGAGGATATAATAGCTTTCGTCCTGCGTATAACGCATGTTGAACTCATCCTGTATGTACTCCGTCAGTGGGTGTACCTGCAAGGAGAGGTTCTGGCCGTGGATGGTGTCCAGCATGTCGAAGCGGATGGGGAACTCTGCGCCGAAGCGGGCGTGGACGCGCTCGCCGAGCAGGGCGCGCGGCTCGCTGAACACGAGGTTGACGGCGGGGGTCTCGACCGTGACGCCGCCGAAGCCCAGCAGGAGGCTGTTTTCCTCCGGCACGCCGTCAAAGCTCCAGGCGTAGTTGCTGCCGTTCTCCGGCAGGCCGAAGGTGCGCTTCATCCAGTCCCCGCCCCAGACGCCGGGGTCGTAATAGGGCGCCATGCGGAAGGGCCGGCGGGCGAGCGAGCGCAGCGCCGACCGGTACGCCCCGCCGGGCAGGAGGGCGGGGCTGCCCTCCGTGGCCATGTCCAGATAGAAGTCCATGCGCGGCAGGCAGCGCTTTTTCACGCGGTCGCCCCAGCGCCACTCGGCAAAATAGCCGCGCTTATACTTGCTCAGCTTGGGTAGGCCGCGGCGGGCTGTGCGCCAGTTGTCCGCGCCTCGGCGGAAGCGCAGCTGCAGCTCCCAGCGGGTGATATCGGCATAGACGAGCACATCGCCCGGGCAGATGAGCGTGGCCCCCACGCCGTAGACGAGCACGCGCCGCCCAGCTTCGGCCCGGCGGCGGGCCTCATCGAGACGCTCGGGCGGGTAGAAGTCCTCCAGCCGGCGGACGGTCATGATGCCGAACACGCGGTCGTCCGTCAGGTCGCGCTCCAGCGCGGCGTCCAGCTCCTCCGGCGGCAGGGCGCAGCCGTCGGCGTGGATGACGGTGTCGAAGCCCAGCGGGGACAGCAGCTCGAGCGCCTCGGACTGATCGACGCCGGGGTAGCACTCCAGCACAATGGTCACGCGCTCGCGGCCGGCAAGCGCCGCGGAGATCGCGGCGCGGCAGGGCTCCGCACCGCGGCAGGCGCCGTCCTCGCGCGGCGAGATGGGCAGTACGGGGCGCAACATTTCCTCGCTCAGCTGCGACATGGTCATCGTCTCCTTAAAAAGTGTGCTTCCCGCCCTGGCGGGCGTATACAGGTTAGTACCAAACGGGACAAAAGTCAATACTAATTTTAAAATCATAAAAATAAGTATTTACAAATATGGCTGGCAGGTGTATCTTAGCTTCAAACACTGCAGACGGAGGAGAAGTCTATGGGCGCACGATATCTCTGCGCGGACGTGGGCGGCACGCAGATCAAAGCGGCGGTGCTGGAGGAGACGGGAGAGCCGGCCGGCGATATAGAGCGCTTCGAGGCGCGATCGGGCCTGCCGCGGGACGCGCTGCTGGGGCATCTGGCCGGCTGCCTGGCCTCGGCGGCCGGGAAGGGCGGCGTGCGGGGCGTGCGCCTGGCGATGCCGGGCCCGTTCGACTATGAGAACGGTATCTGCCTTATCGACGGGCTGGGGAAATACGCCGCGCTCTACGGTACGGACCTGCGCGCAGAGCTGGGCACAAGGCTGCGCGGCGCGCTGGGCGCGGCGGCGGAGGACATAAGGTTCATCAACGACGTGGCCGCCTTCGCCCTCGGCGAGCTGCGCTTCGGCTGCGCGCGGGGCACGGAGCGGGCGGTCTTCATCTGCATCGGCACCGGCTGCGGCAGCGCCTTCAGCGTGGGCGGGGCCCTGGCGCCGGAGGGGGCTCCGGGGGTGCCGGAGGGCGGCTACATCTACCCGCTGCCGCTGCGCGGACGGCGTGTGGACGACTGGCTCTCGCGCCGCGGGCTCTGCGAGCTGAGCCGCCTCCGGCTGGGTGAAGAGCTGGACGGCCTTGCGCTCTCGCGCCGGGCTCGGGCGGGGGACGCGGGCGCGCTGGCGGCGTGGGGAGACTTCGCCGCACTGCTGGCAGAGGCCCTGGAGCCGGTATTGAGGAGTTTCCGACCGCAGATGTGCTGCCTTGGCGGCCAGGTGACGGCCAGCGCTGACCTATTCATATCTCCGCTGGACAGCATCTGCGGGCAGCTTGGCATACGCCTGGAGCGTACCCGGGAGACCTCGCTTCGCGCCATGCAGGGCGCGCTGTGCGCCGGTCGGGCGCTGCGCGGAACGCCCGCCGCCGGGCGGCAGTTTTCCTGAGTATATGTTAATTGAGCATTGACGTGCGCGCGGGGACTTGCTAAAATAGCTTCAGGAAAGGGCCGGGACGCCGGCATAAAATGAGCTATCGGAGGTTGATCCACTATGGACATCGAAATCAAAAAACTGGCCGAGGAAATGCGCGACTACGTCGTTGCCATGCGCCGTGAGTTCCACGAGCACCCGGAGGTCTCCGGCAAGGAGTTCGAGACGCGCGAGCGGCTCATCCGCGAGCTGGACGCCATGGGCGTCCCCTATGAAAAAGTGCCCGGAACGGGCCTCATCGCCATCATCAAGGGCGAGCTGCCCGGCGACAACAAGCTTCTGCGCGCGGACATCGACGCGCTGCCGCTGCAGGAGGAGGCCGTCAACCTCAAGCAGCCGAAGGTCTGCGTATCGCAGAACGCCGGCGCCTGCCACGCCTGCGGCCACGACGCGCACATGGCCATGCTGCTGGGCACGATGAAGGTCCTCGTCTCTGTCCGCGACCGCCTGAAGGGCACGGTCTACTGCGCTTTTGAAGAGGGCGAGGAGACCAACTGCGGCATCGAGGCCATGATCCAGGCCCTGGAGAAGTACCCCATCGACCGCTGCATGGCCCTGCATGTCTATAACATGCTGGAGGCGGGTAAGGTCAACCTGGTGCCCGGGCCGCGCATGGCCGGCACGGTGCGCATCGGCTTCCACCTGAAGGGCAAGAGCGGCCACGGCTCCCGCCCGGACCAGGCCATCAGCCCCATCATCCCCGGCGCGCACATCATCTCCGAGATCAACAGCGCCTTCAACAACCAGTTGAACATCGAGGAGACCGTGACGCTCGGCTTCGGCATGTTTGCCGCCGGCACCGCCTGGAACATCATCCCCGACGACGCCTACATCACCGGCAACGCGCGCTACTTCGACCCCGTGGAGGGCGACAAGGCCTTTGCCCTCATCAACCGCACCATCAAGAACGTCGCCGAGATCCACCGCTGCGGCGTGGAGTTCGACCCCACCCACCGCATCAGCCCGCTGCCTGTCGTCAACGACGCCGGCGTGGTGGAGCGCGTGCGCGCCAACGTCGTCGACGCCTGCGGCGAGGAAGTACTGGGCGACTGCGACCGCTGGTTCGCCTCCGAGTGCTACAGCGCCTATCTGGCCAAGTACCCCGGCGCGCTGGGCCTGCTCGGCATCCGCAACGAGGAGCTGGGCAGCGGCGCCGCCCACCACAACGGCCAGTTCGACCTGGACGAGTCCGCGCTCACGCTCGGCGTCTGCACCGAGCTGGCTTTCGCGCTGGACTGAGAGTAAACGGCAAACGCAAAAAGCCCCGGAGACCCGGGGCTTTTTGACGTCTTGAAGCTTGGGGCGCTTGGTGGTAGAATAAAAGGGGAGGTGAGGAACGGGTGTACCGGCTGGCGGTGTGCGAGGACGAGGAACAGGCGCGGGCGGCGCTGTGCGCGCTCTGCGGCGAGATACTGGACGGCTGGGGCGTGGAGCACCCCGTGGCCGACGTTTCCGGCGCAGAGGGGATGGAGGGCGCCCTCGGCGCGGGGGAGCGCTTTGACCTGCTATGCCTGGACATCCTGATGGAGGGCAAGACGGGCATGGAGCTGGCGAAGCAGCTGCGCGGCTGGGACGAGGACGTGAGTTTGCTGTTCATCACCAGCAGCAGCGATTTCCTGAAGGACGGCTATGCCGTGCGGCCCATACAGTACCTCTTCAAGCCTGTCCGCAGGGCGGAACTGTCGGACGCGCTGGGCACCGACCTGCGGCTGCACCACACGCCGGAGACGGTGTCCATACACACGAAAACGGGCGTGTTCTCGCTGCCGCTGCGCGCCCTGCGCTATATCGAGAGCCAGGACCATATGGCCGTGGCCTGCCTGCCGGAGGGGCCCCGTTCTTACCGCATCAACATATCCGAGCTGGAGCGGCTGCTGCCGTCGCGGATATTCTGCCGCTGCCACCGCAGCTTCCTGGTGAATATGAGGTACATCGCCTCCATCGACCGCCGGGGCGTGCTGCTGGACGACGGCACGGTCATCCCGTGGGGCGCAGTTACTACGAGCGCCTGCACGAGCGCTTCGTCCACTATCTGAACACGACATGAAAACGGGGCGCCG
>DVOV01000246.1 GCA_018713375.1 Candidatus Scatomorpha stercorigallinarum
GTGGGCGTGGGCGCCGCGGACGCCGCCGGGTCGATGGTGGGCGTGGGCGTCGCGCGCTCAAGCCCGGTGCCGTTGAGGCTGACCGAGACGAGCACGATGACGGCCAGGATGACCGCCGCCACCAGGATGCCGCCGAAGATCATCTGCCATCTTGTATTCACGCTGGCGCGCTGCCCGGCCGCCGTCGCGGGGTTCTGGCCGGCTGTGGCGCCGGGGACGCGGTCGCTCTGCCTGATGCGGCGCGTGCCGCAGTAGGGGCAGCGGTTGCGGACGCCGGAATACTGCCGCCCGCAGCGGCGGCAGGTAACACGGGGAATGATACCCATTGCAGGTCCTCCGTTCTGAGAAAGAGTGACAAAATGCCCAGTTGGATAGCATAATATTACTCTTTCTCAGCCGATTCGTCAAGAGCGGGGCGCTTCTATTTTGATCTGCCGCCCGTCCGCGGCGTCCGCGTAGACGGCGACGGGCTCGCCGGCGGCGTTGCGGCAGTCAAGCTCCCAGGCGAGGACCTCCCGCGCGCCCTCCGTCTCCAGCAGGACGAGCTGCGCGCTCTCCGCCGCCAGGCCGGCGGGCAGGCACTCCGCCGCCGCCTCCGCGTCCACACCTGGCTCCGGCAGGGCGCGGCGCGTGTGGTTCATCACATAGTCGGCGGCGTTGAAAGAGCAGATCTCGCCGTTGTCCAGCGCCACGCCCACGCTGACCGCGTCCGGCAGGCAGAGGACGCCGTCCTGCACGGCGGCGAAGGTGATAACGCCTATATCCCCGCCGCGGACGGAGGAGACGGGCTCCATATCCGCCCAGCCGCGGCGTTCGAGGAAGGCGGCCGCGCGCTCCGCGGCCTCGTCCAGGCCGAGCGAGGCCCCCTGCGGCTCGCGCGCGCAGCTGAGGGCCAGCACCACGCCGCCGCGCTGGCTGACGGCGATGCTGCGCCCGTCGCCGCCGGTATCGTCCACGGAAAAGACATAGCACGGCACGGCGCTGTCCGCCAGAGCGGCTGAGGCCAGGCGCGTCTGCGGCAGACCCAGGAACTCCGCCGCCGCGGCGCGGGCCGTCGCCTCGCTGACCTCGCCTTTGCCCTCGAGGTACTTCGCCTCGCGCCCCTGCGCGGAGACGGAGTAGGCCCCGTCGTAGTCCAGCGCGGGGAACTCGGGCAGTTCATCTTCCAACGCGGCCAGCTCCGTGCCCACGCTCTCGCCCTCCGCCTCGGCGGGGGAGGCGGCGTATTCGTCCATCTCCAGCGCGCCGTCCATGTGCTCGGTGAGGATGCGCTCCGCGCCCTCGGCAAGGACGGCGATGCCGCCGGCGATCTCCGCCAGGCCGCCGCGCAGCGCATCGTCCGGCAGCGCGCCGCGGGACGCCGAGCGCGCCAGATAGAGCAGGAAGTCCCCCGCGCCGTTTATATAGCCCGCCATGCGTTCCAGCTCCTGCGTGTCCGCGGGCAGGGAGGACATGGCCGTGAGGGCGGAGGCGGCGTTGGCCGCCGCGCGCGAGCAGAGCCCGGCGAGCAGCGCGCCGTCCGTGGCGTAAACGGCCTGCGAGAGCGTTTCGTCCATCTCCGCGAGGGCCATGGAGAACTCGCCGAGGGCGGCGCCGCCGTAGGCCGCGCCCACGCGCGCCGACTGCTTCCCGCCCTCGCGCTCGGCCAGGGCGAAGCCCGCCGTGGCCACCAGGGCCGTACACAGCAGGGCGATGACGATGGTGGTCGCGATTTTTCCCTTACTTTTCATAAAAATGCACCTCTGCGGCTATTTTGAGCCGCAAGAGGCGCATTATGTCTGCATTTATTTGGCTTTTTTACGCTTCTTCGTCCTTCGGCGGGAGCTTTACGTGCACGCGGTCCACGCGCAGGCCGTCCATCTTCAGCACGGTGACGGTGATGCCCTCGTACTCGAAGCTGTCCCCGGATTTCGGGTAACGGCCGAACATCTCCATCGTCCAGCCGCCGACGGTGTCGCTCTCAAAGTCAAAGTCGTCCTCGGGGATGCCGGCCAGCTCCAGGAAGTCGTATATCGACATGTCGCCGTCCAGCTCGTATTCGCCCTCCGAGCGCTCCACGACCTCGTGCTCCACCTCGTCGGTCTCGTCCCAGATGTCGCCGACGATCTGCTCGAGCACGTCCTCCATGGAGATGACGCCCAGGGTGCCGCCGTACTCGTCCGTGACGATGGCGAGGTGCTTTTTCGCGTGCCGCAGCTCGGTGAGCACCTGCGGCAGCTTGATGGTCTTGTAGATATAGAGCGGCTCCATCAACAGCGAGCGGATGTCCGGGCGGTCGTTCTCCGTCATCGCCTTGAGGAAGTGGTTGAGGTAGAGGAAGCCGATGACATTGTCGATGCTGCCCTCATAGACGGGCAGGCGCGAGTGGTGCGTGGAGCCGATGGCGGCGAGGATGTCCTCCCAGTCGTCCTCGATGTCGATGGCCTCCACGTCCACGCGGGCGGTCATCGCCTCGCTGGCGCTGATCTCGGAGAAGTCCAGCGCGGAGCGCAGCAGCTCCGAGCGGCCCTCGTCCAGCACGTCCTCGTCCTCCGCCGTCTCGATGATGTTCTGCAGCTCCTCAACGGCGGCCTCGTCGTCCTCCTCCCCGGCGCCCTCGCCGCGGAAGGGGGCGGCCAGCAGGCGCGAAAGCCCGCCCAGGATGAACACCACGGGGGAGAGCAGGATGGAAAACACGCGCACAGGCAGGGAGACGCGCAGGGCGAAGCGGTTGGCGTTTTTGCGGGCCATCATCTCCGGCACGGCCTCGCCGAGTATCAGCACGAGCACCGCGGTGACGGCAAAAGCGAGGAGCGCCCACGCGCTGCCGGGGGCGAGCAGATGGACGAAGCCCACGGCCGCCGCCGTGGCGGAGACGTTCGCCAGGGCGTTGCCGGCGCTGAGGGCGGAGAGGCAGAAGTCCTGGTGCGCGAGCACCCACAGCGCGCCCTTCACGGCCTGCGGCCGCGCGCCGTTCTCCTCCGCGGACTCGATGCGCATGCGGTTGGCGGAGGCATAGGCCATGCGGGCCGAGGAAAAGAAGGCCGAGAACAGCAGCGAGAGCGCAAAAGCGGCTATGTAAGTCGTCATTTGTCACCCTCCTCTGCCTCGGGCGCGGGGAGCAGGCGGCAGACCAGCTTGACGATGCGGTTCTCGCGCATCTCGGAGACGCTGACCTCCAGCCGCTGCCAGACAAAGCTGTCGCGCACGTCCGGTATGCGGTCGAACTGCTCATAGGCCCACTCGCCCATCAGCTTGTATTCGAGCTCCTCGTCCGGCTCATCCGGCTCGTAGTCCAGCCGGTCAAGCACGTCGCCCACCGTGAGGTCGGCGCTGACCTCCACGCGGCCGCCGCCGAGGGGCACGAAGCTCTCCTCCACCACGTCGTCCTCGTCCCAGATCTCGCCCACCAGCTCTTCGAGGATGTCCTCCACGGTGACGAGGCCCAGCGTGCCGCCGTAGCCGTCCGTCACGATGGCCATATAAAGCTTTTTCGCGCTCATCAGCGGCAGGAGCTCGTCGATCTTCATGCTGCGCTCGACGAAATAGGGCTCGTCGAGCAGGGATCTCAGATCGACGCGGCCCTTCGTGCGCAGCCAGGCCTTGAGATAGCGGCGTATCTGCAGTACGCCGACGATGTTGTCCACGCTGTCCTCATAAACGGGCAGGCGGCTGTGCCGCTGCTCGCGCACGAAGCTGAGCACGCGCTCCGGCTCCCACTCGAGGTCGATGGCGGCGATGTCCACGCGCGCAGTGAGCACGGTCTCCACCGTCAGGTCGGCGAACTCCAGCGCGCTGCTCATGAGCTCGCCGCGCCCGGCGTCCAGCGAGCCGCCGTCCGTCATGTCCTCGATGATGTCATAGAGCTCATCTTCCGTCACGGAGACCTCCGGGTCGCCCTTCGTCAGGCGGGAGGCGGCGCTGCCGGCGGCGGTGACGGCGGCGGTGAGCGGCGTGAGCAGCACGGTCAGCACGCGCATGGCGCGGGCGGTGGCCACGGCCACGCGCTCGCTGTACTTGCGCGCGATGCAGCGCGGCAGGGCGCCGGCCAGGAAATACAGGGCCAGCGCGCAGACGGCGGCGGCGGGGATGAGCCCCGGCGCGCCCCACATGCGCAGCGCGAGGACGGCGGCGCAGGCCGCGGCGGCGGTATTGAGGATGTCCCCGCCCACGAGCACGGCCATGGCCGTGCGCTCGCCGCCGTCCAGCACCGCCAGCGCGCGCTCGGCGCGCGCGTCGCCCCGTTCGTGCCGGGCGCGCAGCGCGGCGCGGGAGACGCGCTCATAGGCCGCGCCCGCCAATGTCAGGTATGCGGAAATGATGGCGATCAGTACCGCTGCTATCAGCAATGATCGACTGCCTGTGTCCATTGAGGACCTTCACACTCCTATTTTAAAATTGTATCTTTCTCACTCATGCGCCGGCTGGCTGCGCCAGCGTATCCTGCGCCCGGTCATGTACTCGGGCTCCACGGCGTAGACGTCCAGCTGGCGGAGGAAGGGGGCGTTGCCCTCCCCGCGGGCCTTGAAGGCCTTGCCGGCCTGGTGGGCGATGAGGTCCAGCGCGCGCAGGGCCTCTTCCCCGCGCAGGTCGCGCACGCGGCCGTAGGCCGTGACGCTCAGGTGCTCCGCCATGCCGTTTTCATCCGCCTCGTCGTTGGCGTCGTGATAGACGTTCAGCGCCACCTTCTGGTTGCGCAGCAGCGACTCATAGCGCTCGCCCTTGCGCGCGCAGTGGAGATAGAACGCCTTGCCGTCCCAGGCGTAGTTCACCGGTGTGACGCCGGGGAAGCCGTTGACGTTCTGATAGCCCAGCGTGGCGCAGTGGCGCTCGCCGAGGAAGCGGTCGATCTCCTCCTGCGACATGACGGCGTTGCCGAAAAGGCTGCCGCGCGGCTTCCTGAAATACATGCGTTTCCCCTCCCTGCGCCGCCTTTCGCCAAAAAACGGCGGCGGCGGGTGCTATAGAAGAATATTAGCACCCCGGGGCGGTTATGTCAATAATGCCTCTCGCGCGCGGCGGCGCGCATCGGGGCTTGATTTTACGCCGCAAAAAGGTATAATTGACGGGAGACAAAGGCCCGCCAATGCGCGGGAGCGACAAATAATGATTCCGAGGAGGAGCAAAAATGACATACGAAATGGACATCGCCGGGCTCAAGCGCGAACTGCCGCTGTGCAAGGTGTCGGACGACCTCTACATCGGCGCTTTCGTCATGTTCGGCGACGTGGAGCTCACCGTGCACTGCGCCACGGAGCTGCTCAAGCGCGCGCCGGAGTACGACTACCTGATCGCGCCCGAGGCCAAGGCCATCCCCCTGCTCTACGAGATGGCGCGTCAGTCCGGGGCGGAGAAGTACTTCCTGGCCCGCAAGGGCGCCAAGGCCTATATGACCGGCGTGTTCGAGGTGGAGGTGCGCAGCATCACCACCATGCACATCCAGAAGCTGGTCATCGACAAGGCGGACGCCGAGCTCATGCGCGGCAAGCGCATACTCATAGTGGACGACGTCATCTCCACCGGCGAGAGCCTGCACGCCATGGAGGAGCTCGTGACCCGCGCGGGAGGAATAATAGCCGGCAAGATGGCCGTCCTGGCCGAGGGCGCGGCCGCCGAGCGCCACGATATCATCACCCTCGCCCCGCTGCCCCTGTTCAACGCCGACGGCACGCTGAAGGGCTGAGCTAGGCCGGGGCGAAGCCCTTGCCTCCCCTTTTAAGGGGAGGTGGCCGCACGAGAGTGCGGCCGGAGGGGTGGTATAGGTATGCGCTCCTTTGGTAAGATGCGCAGACTTCCGGCACCCCTCCGTCGCCTGCTGCGCAGGCGCCACCCCCCACCACCCCTCAGTCAGCTTCGCTGACAGCTCCCCTTAAAAGGGGAGCCAGGCTGCGCCTGGAGGGCGGCCAACGGCCGCTGGTATTTGCGCTGCGCGCAGCGAACGTTGTTTAGAGCGAAAGCCGCGAAGCGGAAGCTGAGCGGCTTTCCTGCCTATAAGTTCCCGCAAACCTCACCGCAGCCCGGGCCGCAGGCAAGTACCCGCGGCTGTTGGCCGCCGGAGGGTGTGGAAGAAGGTCTCGAGCAGCCCGGCGCATTCTGCGGCCCGCACGCCGCCGTACACGGCGGGGCGGTGGCCGTAGCGCTCTTCAAAGAGGTTTATCACGCTGCCGACGGAGCCGCTGTTGGGCTCCTTCGCGCCGTAGACCACGGTGGAGATGCGCGCGTTGATGACAGCGCCCGCGCACATGGGGCAGGGCTCCAGCGTCACCGCGATCGCGCAGCCGGAGAGGTTCCAGCTCCCGCGCGCGGCGCAGGCGGCGCGGATGGCTTCGATCTCCGCGTGCGCGCTGGCGTCGCGGTCTTCCTCGCGGCGGTTGCGCCCGCGGCCGATGACGCGCCCGTGTTCGTCTATCACCACGCAGCCCACCGGCACCTCGCCCGCCTCCGCCGCCTCGGCGGCCAGGGCCAGGGCCTCGCCCATCCAGCGTTCATGTTCCGTCATATCATCCGCCTCCCGCGCCCATATTCTCACGGCGCGGGCAAATTGTCAACTAACGGAGGTCACCATGTCCCTGCTCTATGCCCTTGAGGGCCTGCGCTCGCCCTTCCTCGACGCCGTTTTCGGCGCCGTCACCTACCTCGGCGACGAGATCGTCTATATGGCCATGGCCGTCATCGTCTACTGGTGCTTCAGCAAGCCACTCGGCTATTACATCCTCACCAGCGGCTTCACCGGCACCATACTCAACCAGTTCATGAAGATAACCTTCCGCATCCCCCGCCCCTGGGTGCTCGATCCCGAGTTCCAGATTGTGGAGAGCGCGCGGGAGGCCGCCACGGGCTACTCCTTCCCCAGCGGGCACACGCAGAACGCCTTCGCCTCCTTCGGCAGCCTCGCCGCCTGGACGCGCCGCGGCTGGCTGCGCGCCGTGGGCATAGCGGCCGTGCTGCTGGTGGCCTTTTCGCGTATGTACCTCGGCGTACACACGCCGCTGGACGTGGGCGTGGCCTTCGCCATGGGCCTCGCGCTCACGCTCGCGCTGCTGCCCCTGTTCAGGGACATCGAGGAGCACCCCAGGCGCATGTACGGCCTCATCGGCGGCATGATCGCCATCTGCGCGGCCTACCTGCTCTATGTGGAGCTCTGCCCCTTCCCCGCGGACGTGGACGCGGCCAACCTCGCCTCCGCGCGGGAGAACGGCTACAAGCTCCTGGGCGCGGCCAGCGGCATGCTGCTCAGCTTCTGGCTGGACCGGAAATATATCCATTTCGACGTGAAAGCGCCCCTCGCCGGGCAGATACTGAAGTGCGTCCCCGGCC
>DVOV01000004.1 GCA_018713375.1 Candidatus Scatomorpha stercorigallinarum
TTTGGAACGTTCTGCTTGTCGCGGCGTTATTGGGGGCTCCGCCCCCTTGCCCCCGGGCTTCTGCGCGGCAGTGCCGCGAGCGAAGCGAAGCAATGCACGGCCGTCTGCGTACAAAGCCATTCGATGACGGGATGACCACCTGCGACACGCAAAAAGCCCTAAAAGACAGCTCCCGCCTACGACGCGCACCAAAGCGTTTTTCTTTGGGGCGCCACTCCCGTTTCTTTGGGCAAGACCAAAGAAATGGGGTGGCACGTGGGGGCCGCAGGGGCCTTTGCCCCTGCATCCCACTTAACAGTTGCCAAGCCCCGTTGCAGATGATAAGATATCTTCAGCAAACGCGGAGGTGCGGGAAAATGGGCGATCTTACGCGCGAATATCTTGAACTGCTTTCGGAGAAATATCCCAACGAGCCGGCTGTGTGTTCGGAGCTCATCAAGCTGCGCTCGGTGCTCTCGCTGCCCAAGGGCACGGAGCACTTCATCAGCGACCTGCACGGCGAATACGCCGCCGTGCGGCACATATTGAACAACTGCTCGGGCGTCATACTGGAGAAGGTGCGCCGGCTTTTCGGCGATACGCTGGGCGAGGAGCGCTGCCACGCGCTGTGCTCGGTCATCTACTACCCGCCGGAGGCGCTCAACGCCCTGCGCGAGCGCGGCGAGCTGACGGATGAGCGTTTGCGCGAGACGCTGGAGAGCCTGCGCACATTGGCGGAGACCCTCTCCAGCAAGTACACGCGCGGCTATGTCCGCCGGCGGATGCCGGAGGAGTGGGCCTTCGTGCTCGACGAGCTGCTGCACCTGCAGCGCGACGAGGACGCCAACCAGCTGCGCTATCACGACGCGCTGGTGAGCTCCGTCATCGCCTCCGGCGCGGCGGAGCAGGTCATCGCCGCCCTGGCCGCGCTGATAAAGCGCCTGGCCGTGGAGCGCCTGCACGTGGTGGGCGACATCTTCGACCGCGGCAGCGAGCCGGCGCGCATCGTGGAGCTGCTGATGGAGCGCGGCGCGCTGGACATCCAGTGGGGCAACCACGACATCCTCTGGCTGGGCGCGGCGGCGGGCTCGCCCGCCTGCATCTTCACAGTGCTGCGCATCACGCTTGAATACGGCAACGAGACCACCCTCGAGCGCCGCTACGGCGTCTCCCTGCGGCCGCTGGTGGACTTCGCCGGCGCGGTGTACGGCTCGCGCGACAAGCGCACGGTCATCCACGCGCTCTCCGTGCTCGGCTTCAAGCTGGAGGGCCAGGTCATCCGCCGCCACCCCGGCTACGGCATGGACGACCGGCTGATGCTCGACCGCGTGGACTTCGCCGCCGGCACGGTGCGCCTGGACACGGGCGCCTATCCGCTGACGCGCTGCGACTTCCCCACCATCGACCCCGCCGGCGACCGCTACGCCCTGACGGAGGCCGAAGCCGCGCTGGTGGAGGAATACGTCTCCGCCTTCCGCGAGAGCCAGCCTTTGCGCCGGCACATGGACTTCATCTATCAGAACGGCAGCACCTATCTCTGCTGCAACGGCAACCTGCTCTATCACGGCTGCATCCCCATGACGCCGGAGGGCCAGTTCGCCCGCGTGCGCCACGGCGGGAAGTGGTATTCCGGCCGCGCGCTGATGGACTACGCCGACGCGGTGGTGAAATCCGCCTGGGCCCGGGCGGACGCGGGCGCGCTGGACATGATGTGGTACCTATGGTGCGGGCGCAACAGCCCCTTCTCCGGCCGCGAGTTCCACACCTTCGAGCGCGCGATGGTGGCCGACAGGAGCACCTGGGCCGAGCCGCGCAACCCCTATTTCGACCTCTGGGAGAGCGAGGCGGCCGTGAAGCTCATCCTCACGGAGTTCGGCCTGGACCCGGAGAGCGGCCACATCATCAACGGCCACACGCCCGTGAAGGCGAAAAAGGGCGAGAGCCCGGTGAAGGCCGGCGGCCGCCTGTTCATCATCGACGGCGGCTTCTGCAAGGCGTATCAGCCCACCACCGGCATCGCCGGCTATACGCTCATCTACAATTCGCACGGCATCCGCCTGAAGAGCCACCGGCCCTTCGAGGGCGTGGCCAGGGTGATCGGCGAGAACGCGGACATGGAGAGCGACAGCGTGGTGGTGGAGAGCTTCCCGCGCCGGCGCTATGTGTCGGACACGGACGAGGGCGCGGTCATCGGCCGGCGCATCGAGGCGCTGGAGCGGCTGCTCGCGCTCTACCGCAGCGGCGAGATGCAGCAGCGGTAAGGTTTGAAAAATAATTTTGCAAGGGGTATTGACTTGCGCGTGGGAGCGTGTTATTATAATAAGGCTCTCATATCGCGGGGTGGAGCAGTCCGGTAGCTCGTCGGGCTCATAACCCGAAGGTCAGTGGGTTCAAATCCCCTCCCCGCAACCACGTCGGAGCAAAGTCCGCTTTGCTCCGACGTCTTTTTATGCCTACGGCAAAAAAGACGTCATCCGCCCGCTCCCTTGCTCCTCCTTCCAAAGTTGAACCCGCTTGCGCTGGGCTTCGGTTTTGTTTACACGCGAAAAGCCCTGAGGCGTTTGAATAACGCCTCAGGGCTTTTTTTGCATATCGCGGATGTGGGCTCATCCCGCCCAGGGCGTGGCGCCGGGGCTATTCGGTCAGGACGATGGAGCTGTCCAGCGTGGGGTCGAAGACGGTCTCCTTGCTCACGAGGGCCCGGCGGTTCAGGGAAAAGCCCGCGGGCAGGCTCTTGGGCGTATAGCCGGTGACCTCCTTAAAAACGCGGTTGAAGTTGCGCAGGGTGTTGAAGCCGCACTGCGACATCAGATTCGCCATGGTGATGTCCTCCTGCTGCGAGAGCAGCTCGATGGCGCGGTCTACCCGCAGCAGATTCATGTATTGGGAAAAGGTGAGGCCGGTCATGCGCTTGAAGTAACGGGAAAAATAGGCCTCCGACATGTTCATGAACGAGGCGGCCTCCTCAAAGCTGTATTCATCGTAGTGCTGCTCCAACAGAACGAGAAGCTGGTTGTAGTGGGTGAGGGTCGGCTGGGCCGTGTGCGCGCCGTCCTCCAGCTCCTCGCCGCGGAAGATGTCCGCCAGCAGGGAGAGGATGATGGCGTTCATTTTTTCGGCGTAAAAGGGCCGCTTCTTTTGATATTCTGCGTTCAGCTCGTTCATGCGCTGGCAGGCGTTGTAGCGGTCCGGAAAGACCGGGTTTTTCAGGCGGTCGTTGGTGCGGAGCAGCCCGCCGAACTGCGCGACCGTGATGCGGCTGTCCGCCGAACTGCGGATGCTGTGTACGGTCTCCCGCTGGAAAAAGACGCAGCTGTTTTCGCCCAGCGTATATGTAACGCCGTCCAGCATGACTTCGGCGGAGCCGCGCTGGCAGACGGCCAGCTCATTTTCGAAATGCCAGTGGGCGACATTGTGTAGATTTTTGTACGACTGCACCCAAACTTGTACGTCTCCGTCAAAGAGGCGGCGCTCCTGCTTTGCCATTTTGTACACCTCCGCTGTAGATGTTATAGCACTTTCACGGCGGAAGGTCAATAAATGTCCATAACGCGGCAAGCGAATTCTTTCATTGACCGAGCAAATAGTATATATTCTAAATTAAATTAGATGAGTTTTTTGTGCACAAAAGCAACAAAAGCGCGCTTTACGATCAAGGGCTGACAACGCGGCAGGGCCCGCGGCCCAAGATGAAAGGAGAGCTGGGAGAGAACGTAAGAAAAGCGACTGAAACTAAAGTGAGGAGGAATTTGAAGTGAAAAAGAAAACGAAAATGAAACGGTTTTGGCTTCTGGTCTCAATAGCCCTGATCATCATCAGCATCTTGGGCGCGTCGTTCGTGCAAACTTCCGGATGGAGCGTGGAAGTCGGCGAGATCGAACTGGTCGTTGGCGACGGATCAAACTTGTATGCGCGGATATTTATCCCAAAGTCTGCCAGCGCGGACAACAAGCTCCCGCTTATCATCGCGCAGCACGGCAGCCAGCACAACCTTGAGATGCAGGATATGAACTATGTGGAACTGTCGCGCCGCGGCTATGTGGTGATCGCGGGCGACGCGTTCCGCCACGGCCATTCATCGCCCGGCGGCTTCTTCGACGCCGCAGACGGCATGGCCAACGTCCGCTATCTGGTCGAGTACGCGTGCGACAACCTCTCGTGCATAGACACGGAGAAGATAGGCCTTGTGGGCCACTCCATGGGCGCGTCCATCGTTTCGACTACGCTGCAGTACTATGTGGAGCAGGAGGCGCGCGGCCTTGGCGAAAACAAGATCGCGGCTGTCCTGGAGATCGGTTACGACCCGGCGTATGAGCCGTATACCTTTGAGGGCGTTGACGAGCCGGTCATTGCCGACGCCGACTGGGGCGTGATCGCCGGCAAATACGACGAGTACTTCTTCCGTCAGCCGGATGCCGGCAACGACCCGGCGCGCATCCTGGAGAGCCAGGCGGCCCTTGATTTCGTACGGCAGGTGGACCCGTCGGCTGAAGGGCCGGTGGAAGACGGGAAGTATTACAGCGGCGAGGTGAACGGGGAGGAATACCTGCGCGTCTACTATCAGAACCCGGAGATCCATCCCCAGAACGTCTTTTCGACCAAAACTTCCCATGACGTGATCGAGTTCTTCTACACGTCCCTTGGCGTTCCCAACGGTTTCGAGTATATCGGCCCTGACAACCAGGTCTGGTACTGGAAACAGATATTCAACGGCATAGGGCTGGTCGGCATCCTGATGTTCCTGTTCCCCTTCGCCAGCCTGGTGATGGACGCCGTCCCGTTCTTCTCCACGCTCAAGAGCAATGTTGCCCTGCCCCCGGCGCCCGCGCTGAATACGACGAAGAAGAAGCTGGTGTTCTGGGGCGGATACGTGATCTGTATGTTGCTTCCCGCGGCGCTTGCGATGCCGGTGATGCATTATTGGGTGGGCAAGGAATCCTTCACCCCCGGCACGGTGACCAAGTGGTTCGGCGAGGGCACCACGACGGAGATCGCCGTTTGGGCCATCGTCTCCGCAGTGTGCATCCTGGGCGTGTCCCTGCTCTCGTACCTCCTGTTCAGCAAGAAGTATGGGATGAAGCTCGACGGCTGGGGATATAAGATCTCCGTCGGCAACTTCTTCAAGAGCCTGCTGCTCGCGTTCATGACCTTCCTGGCGGCTTACCTCATACTCTTCGTGGCGGACTTCTTCTTCAATGTGGACTTCCGCTTCTGGCTGATCGCGATGAGGACGTTCAACTCGAACAAGTTCCTATACTGGCTGGCCTACGTCCCCGCCTTCATCATCTTCTACCTGGTC
Organism: Candidatus Scatomorpha stercorigallinarum; assembly: GCA_018713375.1. The sequence continues at coordinate 5,279 of DVOV01000004.1, forward strand.
AATTCCCTCATGGTGAACGGCTGCAACCGTGTGGAGGGGATGCCGGACTGGCTGGTGACTGTCATCAGCTGCATCGCGAACTCCCTGGGGCTGGCCATGCTGCTCTCCATCCAGTACATCGTCTATTCGCAGACCGGCACCTTCGTGTTCAACGCGATGCGTACGCACAACCTCTTCCCGTTCCTGGTGCTTGTCCCTGTGGGCACGATAATCACGCGCCGCTATTTCAAGGAGACCGGCAATATCTACCTCGGCTCCTTCACGATCGCGATGCTGTACACCATGATGCAGGTGACACAGGTCGCCATGAATGTGGGCCTGATCCAGTGAAGGGCGGCTTTACGCACCGGCGTGTTCACAGAAAATAGCAAAACATAGCGAAGCCATAAGGCGCGGCAGAAACGAGATGGTTTCCACCGCGCCTTTTTTAAATTCGGGTCTGCGAAGGAGATGATAAAATGTCAAACGCGTTGAAACTGGAAAACACGGCCCTCGGCCTGGAGCTGGGCTCCACGCGCATCAAGGCGGTGCTCATCGGGCCGGGCCACGCGGTGCTGGCCGCGGGCGCGCACGACTGGGAAAACCGCCTTGAGGACGGATACTGGACATACAGTCTGGACGACGTGTGGGCGGGCGTGCAGGACGCATATGCAAAGCTGGCGGCGGAGTTCGCGGGAAAGTACGGCATGCCGCTCACGTCGGTGGGCGCCATGGGCGTCTCGGCCATGATGCACGGCTACCTGCCGTTTGACGCGGCCGGCGGGCAGCTCGCGCCCTTCCGCACATGGCGCAATACGACGACGGGGACCGCGGCGGCGCGGCTTACAGAGCTGCTGGGCTTCAATATCCCCCAGCGGTGGAGCGTGGCGCACCTTTACCAGGCCATGCTGAACGGCGAGGCCCATGTGAAGGACATAGCGTTTCTCACCACGCTGGCGGGATATGTGCACTGGCGGCTCACGGGCGAAAAGGTGCTGGGCGTGGGGGAGGCCTCGGGCATGTTCCCCATCGACAGCGCATCGTGCGCCTATGACGGGGCGATGCTGGCGAAATTCGACGCCCTGGCGCAGGATATGCCCTGGCGGCTGGCGGACATCCTGCCGCGCGTGCTGCGGGCGGGAGAAGCCGCCGGCGCGCTGACGGCGGAGGGCGCCCGCCTGCTGGACCCGAGCGGCGCATTGCGCCCCGGCGTGCCGCTGTGCCCGCCGGAGGGCGACGCGGGCACGGGCATGGCCGCAACGGACAGCGTGGCCCCGCGCACGGGCAACGTGTCGGCGGGCACGTCGGTGTTCGCCATGCTCGTGCTGGAAAAACCGCTTTCAAAGGTCTATCCGGAGATCGACATGGTCACGACGCCGGCGGGCGCGCCGGTGGCCATGGTCCACTGCAATACCTGCACCTCGGACCTAGACGCCTGGGTGAAGCTACTGGGGGAGATGGCCGCGGCGGCCGGCGCGCCGCTGGCAAAGACGGCGCTTTACGACCTGTTCTATGAAAAGGCCCTGGAAGGTGAAGCGGACTGCGGCGGCCTCGTGAGCTACAATTACTATTCCGGCGAGCCGGTGACGGGCCTGGCCGAGGGCCGCCCCCTGATGGTGCGCCGCCCGGACGCGCGCCTTACGCTGGCAAACCTGGCGCGCGTGCAGCTCTATGCGGCCATGGCCACGCTGAAGCTGGGCATGGATATCCTCTTTGAGGGCGAGGGCGTGCGGCTGGACACGCTGCTGGGCCATGGCGGGCTGTTCAAGACGCCCGTTGTGGGCCAGCGGCTGCTGGCGGGTGCGCTGGGCGTGCCCGTTGCCGTGATGGAGACGGCCGGCGAGGGCGGCCCCTGGGGCATGGCGCTGCTGGCGGCGTATATGCTGGAAAAGCGGCCCGGCGAGACGCTGGAGCAATATCTGGCGAACAGGGTGTTCGCGGACGCCAAAGGCACCGTCCAGCGCCCGCGGGAGGAGGACTGCGCGGGCTTTGCACGGTTCATGGAGGACTACAAAACGGGCCTCGCGGTGGAGCGAGCCGCAGTGGAGGCCCTGCGGTAAGGAGGAACAGAGATGAGCATGAAAAGCTATGAGTTCTGGCTCGTGGTGGGAAGCCAGTTCCTTTACGGCCCCGGGGTGCTGGAGACCGTGGCGTCCCGCGCGGCGCAGATGGCCGATGAGATGAACGCATCGGGCAGGCTGCCGTGCCGGCTCGTGTACAAGCTGACGGCCAAAACGAACGCCGAGATAACGGACATCGTGCGTGAGGCCAATCACGACGAGGCCTGCGCGGGGCTGGTGACGTGGTGCCATACGTTCAGCCCGTCGAAGATGTGGATCAACGGCCTCGCGGCGCTGCAAAAGCCCTACTGCCACCTGGCCACGCAGTACGACCGCGAAATACCGGACGAAGAGATCGACATGGACTTCATGAACCTCAACCAGGCCGCCCATGGCGACCGCGAGCACGGCTTTATCGCGGCGCGGCTGCGTATGCCGCGCAAGGTCATAGCGGGCTTCTGGCGGGATGAGGACGTGCAGGAGCGCCTGGGCAGCTGGATGCGCGCGGCTGTGGGGGCGGCGTTCAGCAGGCGGCTGAAGGTGATGCGCTTCGGCGACAACATGCGCGAGGTCGCCGTCACCGAGGGCGACAAAGTTGAGGTCCAGGCAAAGCTGGGCTGGCAGGTGAACACCTGGCCCGTGGGCCAGCTGGTGGAGACGATGGACGCCGTTACGGACGGGGAGATCGACGCCCTCATGGACACATACCGCGAGCTGTATGACTTTGCCACGGACGACATCGAGACCGTGCGCTACCAGGCCCGCGAGGAGCTGGCCATGAAGAAAATGCTGGACGCCGAGGGCTGCCGGGCGTTCTCCAACACATTCCAGGACCTGTATGGCATGAAGCAGCTGCCGGGCCTCGCCAGCCAGCACCTGATGGCGCAGGGCTACGGCTACGGCGGCGAGGGCGACTGGAAGGTGGCGGCCATGACGGCCATACTCAAGGCCATGAGCGAGGGGCAGACGGGCGGCACGGCCTTCATGGAGGACTATACCTATCACCTGGAAAAGGGCCGGGAATACAGCCTGGGCGCCCATATGCTGGAGGTGTGCCCCAGCGTGGCCGCACAGCGGCCGCGCATCGAGGTGCACCCGCTGGGCATCGGCGACAGGGAACCGCCCGCCCGCCTCGTGTTCGAGGGGCACGCCGGCGACGCCATCGTGGTGAGCTTAGTGGACATGGGCGGCCGCCTGCGCCTGATCTGCCAGGACATCCACTGTGTGGAGCCCATCATGAAGATGCCCAACCTGCCGGTCGCGCGGGTGATGTGGCGGGCGGAGCCCAGCCTCACCAAGGGCGTGGAGTGCTGGATCACGGCGGGCGGCGCGCATCACACTGTCCTGAGCTACGACGTGACGGCCGGGCAGATGCGCGACTGGGCGCGCATGATGGACATCGAGTTCGTGCACATCACAAAGGACACCACGGTGGAGGGGCTGGAGCGCGAGCTGTTCCTGGCCGACCTGGCGTGGAAGCTGAAGTGAGGTGGGCGCCGTGCTGGAAAAGCTGAAGCAGAGCGTATATGAAGCCAATATGGAGCTGCCGCGCCGGGGGCTCGTGACGTATACCTGGGGGAATGTGTCTGGCATCGACCGGGAAAAGGGCCTGGTCGTCATCAAACCCTCGGGCGTAAGATACGAAGAACTGACGCCGGACAAGCTGGTGGTGCTGGACCTTGACGGGAAGGTGGTGGAGGGCGAGCTGAACCCCTCCTCGGACACGAAGACCCACCTTGAGCTGTACCGGGAGTTCCCGGCCCTGGGGGGCGTCGTGCATACGCACAGCCCCTGCGCGGTGGCCTGGGCGCAGGCCGGGCGGGACATCCCGTGCTACGGCACCACCCACGCCGACTATTTCTATGGGCCGGTGCCCTGTGCGCGGGCGCTGACGCCGGAGGAGATCGATGAGGACTATGAGCGGAACACCGGCAGGGTGATCGTGGAGGAATTCCGGGCGCGCGGCATCGAGCCTGCGCACGTGCCTGCCGTTATCTGCCGCAGCCATGGCCCCTTTGCCTGGGGCGCGGACGCGGCCGAGGCCGTATACCACGCTGCGGTGCTGGAGGAGGTGGCGCATATGGCGCTGCTCACCCTTGCGGTGGACGCCGACGCCGCGCCGGCGCCGCAGCACTTGCAGGACAAGCATTTCATGCGCAAACACGGCCCGCAGGCCTACTATGGCCAGGGCTGAGCGCCGCGCCGCATTGGGCAAAACAGCCGCATCATTGACAAAAAAGTGGGCGTTCACAATGAACGCCCACTTTGCAGACCGGCGAGACGGCGCGGACATGCCGCCTCATCGCAAAAAGAAAAGGCTTGTTTTCTCATGAAAACAAGCCTTTACCGTTGGTGGAGATAAGCGGGATCGAACCGCTGACCTCTTGAATGCCATTCAAGCGCTCTCCCAGCTGAGCTATACCCCCGTGCGGTGCGAAAGTTATATTACCAGATGCGCGGGGGATTGTCAAGCCCTTTTTTCAGATTTTTGCTTCCACTTCATTTGGGGCGCGCACGGAGCAGCCGTTGTCCTGGAAATACAGCAGCACGGAGGCGATGCAGGAGTCCGTCAGCGCGCTGCACTGGATGCGCACGTCCGCCCGCTCGGGCAGGTACTCGATATAGGCCGTGACCATGGAGGCGTAGCTGATGCCCGCGCCGCCCTGCACGCCGTCCACGTCGTAGTCCCAGTAGACGAGCCCCGCCGTGGCGGCCATGGCGCTCACCGCGTCCTCGTGCTCCGGCGTGCCGGCGGAGACCAGCAGCGTCTTTACGCGCGCGGCCTCGAAGAGCAGGGAGGAGAAGGCCTCGTACTCCGCGAGCGGCTCCGCGCCCAGCAGGGCGCCCAGGGAGAAGCCCTCCGCCGCCAGGCGGCGGACCGTCTCCGGCGAGGTGCGTATATCGTCGGCCGTGAGGAAGAAGCCGGCGTCCACCTCAAATTGCAGCAGCGTGTCGATGAGCGCGGAGGAGGGCAGGCCCTGGAAGCTGAGGTACACGGGGTCGTCCATGTCCCCGGGCTGCGCCACGTCCGTGCTGCCCGGCGCGGAGATGCCGCCGCCGCTGTACTGCTCGTAAAGCGAGCGCATGAGGCTCTCCGCCGCGGAGAGGAACTGGCTGTCCGAGAGGGTGTAGGAGCTGTCCTTGATGCGGCACACGTCGCCATAGCCCACGCCCTCGATGATCGAGTAGCTGAAGCCGAACTGCGAGCAGACGAATGACACGGGGACATAGACCTGCCCGTTGCGGCGGATGGCGGAGGTATTATAATAGTTGTCGCTGCTGTCGTAGGTGCGGCCGGTGTCCAGCTCGAAGAAGAGCTGCTTGCTGGAGCTGAAGAGGGTGGCCGTGTCGTCCGCCGCGTGGTAGGAGTTGTAGAGCTTGAAGTCCGCGAAGCAGTCGATGGGGACGTATGCGGCGCTGCCGGAGAAATAGGCCAGCGCGCCGTCCGCAAAGGCCTCGTTGAGCGCGATGTAGCAGAGGCCCGTCTCGTCCGCGCGGGCGCCCAGCGGCGCGGCGGAGAGCGCCACGAGGCAGAATATGAGGATGATGGCCGCGGCCCTTTTCAAGGACATTACCTCCCAAAAAGCGTTCAACACATCTTATCACAAAAAAAGTTTTGCCGCAAGCGCACAAATTTCAAAAACACCCTTGACAAGCGCCGCGCGTTCTGGTATATTACAAAAGCCGCTTGTGGCCGAGTAGTTCAGTCGGTTAGAACGCTAGCCTGTCACGCTAGAGGCCGAGGGTTCAAGTCCCTTCTCGGTCGCCACTCCCCACGGTATCCACCGTGGGGAGTTCCCCTCAGCGGAAATGCTGCTGTAGCTCAGTAGGTAGAGCGCATCCTTGGTAAGGATGAGGTCCCCGGTTCGAATCCGGGCAGCAGCTCCATTTTTTTAGCCTGAAACGATGAGTTTC
>DVOV01000025.1 GCA_018713375.1 Candidatus Scatomorpha stercorigallinarum
CAGCATCAGCAGCTCCAGCGCGAAGGCCAGCACCTCATACCAGCCCACGCCCACGGTCTCCAGCTCGCGGAAGATCATGCCAAGGCCGCGGATGAGCTCCATGCCCAGGCCCAGGTCCAGCGGCGCGGCCAGTACCAGCAGGGAGAGCACGATGTCGACGAAGGCGGCCACCAGCCATATTATGGCCACGATCAGCTTCGAGCAGACGATACCGTGCACACCGGCGGGCAGGGTGAACATCAGGTAGCCCTCGTCCGTCAGCAGGTTCTTGTAAAAGCGGTAGACCACCGCCACCAGCACCACCGCCCCGATGGCGAGGATGGCCATCACATAGAGGAAGCCCAGCGTGCCGGTGACAAAGTGGACGACCGCGCTGGCCGTGTTCTCCGAGATGCGCACACAGACGGCCAGCAGCCCGGAAATGGCCAGCAGGGCGATGAGCAGCGGCAGCATCAGCCGGCCCGTGGCCTTGAATTCGTATTTCAGCAGCTTTCTCAGCATTTGAATACCTCCCTGAAGAGCGCGTCCACGCTCATGCCGTTCTTTTCGCGGATGTCGTCCACGCTGCTCGTCAGCAGCACGCGGCCGTTGTTGATGAACACCACGTCGTCCAGCGCCTTCTCCACGTCGGAGATGAGGTGCGTCGATATCAGTATGGACGAATCGCCGTCAAAATTGTGCAGGATGGTGGCGAGGATGAAGTCGCGCGTGGCGGGGTCCACGCCGCCGATGGGCTCGTCGAGCAGATAGAGCTTCGCCCGCCGGCTCATCACCAGTATCAGCTGCACCTTCTCCTGCGTGCCCTTGGACATCTGCTTGATGCGCCGGTCGGCGGGCACGCCCAGCCGCGCGAGCATGTCCTGCGCGCGCTGCGTGTCGAAGTCCGCGTAGAAATCGGCATAGAACTTCACCAGCTCCTGCGCCTTCATCCACATGGGCAGCATCGGCCGGTCGGGCAGGTAGGACACCAGCGCTCTCGTCTCCGGCCCCGGAGCCTTGCCGCAGATGCTGATGCTGCCGCCGTCCGCCGTCAGCAGGCCGTTCGCCAGCTTTATCAGCGTGGTCTTGCCGCTGCCGTTGGGCCCCAGCAGGCCCACCACGCGCCCCGGCTCCACCGTGATGTCCACGCCCTCCAGGGCCTGCACCGGCCCGAAGCGCTTGCTCAGGCCGCGGCACTCAAAGTTCGCCATTCCCGTTCTCCTCCTTGATCCGCGCCTCTATCAGGCGCAGTATGTCGTCCCTCATATATCCCAGGCGCGCCATCGCGTCCAGGAAGCTCCTCACCTGCTCGGCGGCGAGCGAGCTCTTCGCCGTTTCTATCATTTCCCTGTCCTCCGTTACGAATCTTCCCGACGTGCGCTGGGAATATACCAGCCCCTGCCGCTCCAGCTCCTGCAGCGCCCGCTGCATCGTGTTCGGGTTCACGCCCGCCTCCGCGGCGAGGTCGCGTACAGAGGCCAGCCGCTCGCCCGGCGAGAGCGTCCCCGCCGCGATGCCCAGCTTGATCTGGGCCACAAGCTGCGAATAGATGGGCGCGTCGTCCCTGATCTGCCAGTCCAACTTGGTCGAGCACCTCCTGTGTGTTTGTATTAAGCAAGTAATACAATAATACAGCCATACAGATTTGTCAAGAGTTTTTTTGCGCCGGGCGAGAAAAATTTTGTGATTTGCATTTTGCCGCGCTTTTGCTATACTGGAGGAAGTAAAGGAGGGTCCTCAATGGCTCGCAGCGACTGGTACAAGACGATGGTCGTCTATCAGATATGGCCGCGCAGCTTCTGCGACGGCAACGGCGACGGCATCGGCGACCTCTACGGCGTGTTCTCCAAGCTCGACTACATAAAGAGCCTGGGGGTGGACGCCATCTGGTTCTCGCCGCTCTACCCCTCGCCCAACGCCGACTTCGGCTACGACGTGGCGGACTACCGCAGCATAAGCCCCGAGTACGGCGACCTGGACATATTCAAAAAGGTGCTCGCGGGGGCGCACGAGCGGGGGATGCGCGTGTTCATGGACCTGGTGGTGAACCACACCAGCGACGAGCACCCCTGGTTCGAGGCCAGCCGGGACCCGGACAGCCCCTACCGCAAATATTACTTCTGGCGGCCGGGGAAAAAGTCCCGCTCCGGCGCCATGCTGCCGCCCAACAACTGGGACAGCCTCTTCGAGGGCGGGGCCTGGGAGTACGACCCGCAGAGCGGGGAGTACTACCTGCACACCTTCGCCAAAAAGCAGCCCGACCTGAACCACGACAACCCCGCCGTCCGGCAGGAGGTCAAGGACATCATGCGCTTCTGGCTGGACATGGGCGTGGACGGCTTCCGCGAAGACGTGATAACCTATATCTCCAAAACGCCCGGCCTGCCCAGCGCGAAGGTGAAGCTGCCCGCCGCCACGGGCATGGAGTTCTATGACAACGGCCCGCACGTGCACGAATACCTGGCCGAATACCGCGCCGTGGCGGACGAGTACGACTGCATGCTGCTCGGCGAGGGCCCGCGCATGAAGCCGGAGAAGGCGCTCGAGTATCTGGAGAGCGGCGAGCTCGATCTGATGTTCAACTTCGAGCACATGGAGGCCGACTGCTTCATGACGGACTTTTTGCAGCGCCCCTTCCGCCTCAGGCGGCTCAAGCGGGCCTTCAGCAAGTGGCAGGAGGCCCTCAACGGCCGCGCGTGGAACACGCTGTATCTGGAGAACCACGACCACCCGCGCGTGATCAGCCGCTACGGCAGCGAGGAATACCGCACGGAGAGCGGGAAGATGCTCGCCGCCTGCTACATGCTTCAGCAGGGCACGGCCTTCGTCTATCAGGGCCAGGAGATAGGCATGACGAACCTCCGCCTGCCGAGGACGGACATGTACGTGGACGTGATGCTCAAGAACAACTGCCGCATCGCCTCGAAATACCTCCCGCGCTCAAAGGTGCTCTCCCTGGCCCAGCGCTCCTGCCGCGACTCGGCGCGCACGCCCATGCAGTGGTCGGCGGAGCCCTTCGCCGGCTTCTCCGCCGAGCGGCCCTGGTTCTATGTGAACGAGAACTACCGCGAGGTGAACGTCGCCGCCGAGGAGGCGGACGAGGACTCGCTGCTCAACTTCTACCGTGCCCTCATCGCCTTCAAGCGCACGGACGCCGCCGCCATCTGGGGCAGCTACACGGAGCACTGCCAGCAGAGCAATAATTTCTACGTCTACTCCCGCGAGTACGAGGGCGAGCGGCTGCTCGTCATCTGCTCGTTCTCCGATAAGGAGCACTATTTCACCGCCCCGGCGGGCTTCGACCTCGCCGAAGGCGAGCTCATCTTCAAAAACTACGAGCTCAACGTGGCCGTGGGCAACGCCTTTGCCACCCGGCCCTATGAGCTGCGCGTCTACCGCTTTGCGGCGGACGGGAAGGGGGACGCACAATGAACAGGCCTGTACTGGTGGTGATGGCCGCCGGCCTCGGCAGCCGCTACGGCGGGCTGAAGCAGCTCGACCCCGTGGGCGCGCACGGCGAGCTCATCATCGACTATTCGCTCTACGACGCGCGCCGCGCCGGCTTTGAGACCGTGGCCTTCGTCATCAAGCCCGGCGCGGAGGCGGATTTCCACGCCGCCATCGGCGCGCGCGTCGGCCGGCACATGGACGTGCGCTACTGCGAGCAGCTGCCCGGCGACCTGCCCGCGCCCTTCAGCGTCCCCGCGGGGCGGCAGAAGCCCTGGGGCACCGCCCACGCCGTGCTCGCCGCGCGGCACGTGGTGCACGGCCCCTTCGCCGCCATCAACGCCGACGATTACTACGGCCCGGCGGGCTTCGCCGCGCTCTACCGCTACCTGACGGAACACACGGGCAGCGGCGACTACTGCATGGCCGGCTACCGGCTGGAAAACACCGTCACGGAGCACGGCAGCGTGGCCCGCGGCGTCTGCGAGACGGACGGCGCCGGGTATCTCCTCAGCATCGCCGAGCGCACGCGCATCGAGCGCCGCCCCGGCGGGGCCATCTGCTACGAGGAGGGCGGCGAGTGGTTCCCGCTGGCGGACGGCACGAGCGTTTCCATGAACGTCTGGGGCTTCCAGCACAGCTTCATGGAGGAGGCCGAAGCGCGCTTCCCCGCCTTCCTCGAGCGAGCGCAGCGCGAAGACCCGCTGAAGGCGGAATACTTCCTCCCCAGCGTGGTGGAGCAGCTCCTGACAGAAAAAAAGGCGCGCGTCCGCGTCCTGGAAACGCCAGACCGCTGGTTCGGCGTCACCTACCGCGAGGATAAGCCCGCCGTCACCGCCGCCCTCGCCCGCCTCACCGCCGAGGGGCTCTATCCCGAAAACCTCTGGCCCTGACCGGCCAGCGGCCGGTGGCAGTTGCCGCCGCAGCGCGGCGGCGGGCGGGAAGCAGGGGCGAAAGCCCCTGCGAGCCTTTTTCTGAGAGATTTCTTTTTGTCTTGTCAAAAAGAAACCCCTCAGACTCCAAAGAGAAAACCGCTTTGGTGCGGGTCGGAGGCGGAGACTGTCTTTTACGGGTTTCCGCGTGTCGGAAGCAGTCATCCCGTCATCGGATGGCTTTGCTTATCGCCTGCCGTGCATTGCTTCGCTTCGCTCGCGGCACTGCCGCGCAGAAGCCCGGGGGGGCAAGGGGGCGGAGCCCCCCATAAACGCCGCGACAAGCACCCCCGCCCCAAACTACGCAAACCACGCCCGTGGGCGGGCTCCGCCCGCTCCGCCCATCTCGCTCGCCCGCGCCCGCCAGCGCGGGCGGCGTATCAAAGTCCCATTTTGCCCCGCAAAATGGGACACATTAGAAAACCCCGTCAAGTCAGTGGCAGAAACTCACCAAGCATAGGAATGGCCGCCCGCATAGGGCGGCCAAAATCGCCCCGGGGCTTTGCCTCGGGGCGATACCATATCTTGCGCCTTTGAGGCGCAACCTCCGCGCTGTGCGCGGAGAGGGGGAGCCTACGAGGGGGACGAAGTCCCCCTCGTATCTTACACTGCGAATGTTACATCCAGCCTCGCCCCTATGCTCTCGCCGGGGGCGAGCAGGCGCGCGCCGGGGCGCTGAGCGAGGTCGTGGCCGGGGCCGGGGTAGCCGAGCCAGGGCTCGATGCAGACGAAACCGGGGATCTTCGGCTGGCTCCAGAGCAGCACGAAGGGGAAGCCGGACGTGCGCACACGGATATAGCGCCCCGTGGCGCGCTCTTCCAGCTGCACCCACCCGCTCTCGATGCTCTCGAAGCAGAGGCTGTCGTTGTCGAACACCTCCGGGGGCAGGCGGAAAACATCCGTGCCGCCGGGCAGCTCGGGCTTTTCAAAACGCACCAGGCAGTCCTGCGGCGTACCGCCCGGCGTGAGCGGGCAGCGGAAGCCGGGGTGGAAGCCCAGCTGTGCGGGCATCGGCTCAGATGAGCGGTTGACGCCAGTGACCTCGCACTTGAGCGTGCGGCCGGACACGCTGTGGCGCGTCGTCAGCTCAAAGGCCCAGGGCCAGCGCTCGCTGTCGCCGGGCCAGGCCAGGCGGTAGACGAGCTCCGTATCCGTGGCGGAGAGCAGCTCGTGCTCCAGGTCGCGGGCGAAACCGTGGCCGCCGCCGGGGTACTTTTTGCCGCCGTGTTCAAAGTAGTCGCCCTCCAGGCGGCCGCACCAGGGGAAGCAGAGCGGCGCGCGGCGCGGCCAGTGCCCGCCGCTGCCGTCCCAGAGGCACTCGGTCTCCGCTTTCCCGGCGGCCAGGGCCTGCACGGCCCAGAGCTCCGCTCCGGCGCTGTTGACCGTCACGCGCAGTTCTCCGCTGTTGATAGTGCTGAACATATTTATACCTCCTCAGGCAAAGCAGTTATAGAGGTTGTAGCAGCTTATCGCCGTTATCACGGCCATTATGACGAGAAACAGCCGGTCGACGCCCTTGTTCGTCAGCCGTGCGCTGATGCTGCGGCCGAGGATGCCGCCCAGCACGCCGCCGACGCACATGGCGGCCAGCACCAGCCAGTCGAAGTCCGGCACCGTGCCGCGCACGATGGTGTTGATAAAGCTCGCCGCCTGGCTGTAAAGGATGATGTACAGCGAGTTCAGCGCGGCGGTCTTGGAGTCCATGGAGAAGAAGAAACTGAGCACCGCGAGGTTGATGGGCCCGCCGCCGATGCCGAGGAAGGCGCTGAGCAGGCCCAGCGTGAAGCCGATCAGCACGCAGGCGGGGGCGTTCTGCACGTCGATCGTGCGCACCTTGCCCTTCTTCAGCGTGTAGACGAACACGCCGGCGGTGAGCAGGATCATCATCGTCTGCTGCGAGATGTCCACGGCCGAGCCGCCCGCGGCGCGCACCAGCTCAAAGGCCTCCTTGCCCATGATCCCGCCGAAGGCCGCGCCGATGGCAAGGAAGGTGCCGCGGCGCTTTTCGACCTTGACGGAGCCACCGCGCGAGCGGACCATGCTCGTGATGGTCATGGCGAGGACCGTGCAGCCGGAGAGGAAGCTGATGGTGGCCGCGCCCAGGCCGGAGACGGCGTCCATCACCGGTTTGATGATGACGCCGCCGCCGACGCCGCTGATGCCGCCCGCCGTGGTCGCCGCCAGGCAGATGAGGAAGTAAATTACGGCCTGCAGCATCTTACCTGAGCGAGACGAAGCGGGTGTCGTACTCGCCTATCAGGGGCAGGCAGTAGGCGCGGAACTCGTCCGAGACGCCGCCCGGGGTGATCCACTCCAGGGGGAAGGTCTTTTCCGCGTTCGCCACCTGCTCCAGGGGGATGAGCATCGTTTCGCAGCTGTACTCCGGCTCGCGCGCGGCGGTAAAGCCCACCATGAAGCCGGTCTGGCCCTCGACGGCGCTCTTCACGGCCTGCGCGCCGGCCAGCTCGGCCTCCGCACGGTCCACCTCGCTCATGAGGGCCACGCTGGTGCGGCCCAGGAGGCCCGGCTTCTCGCTGCGGGACTTGAGGCCCGTCTCCGCCATGATCATGTCGGAGAGCGTCTGCGCCGCGCCGCCGGGCACCTTGTGGCCAAAGCCGTCCACCACGCCGCTGTCCGCCACGGGGGAGCCGTCGGCATAGTGCAGCCCCTCGGAGATGGTGACCAGCAGCCCGCGGCCGCGCGCCCAGCGCTCCCTGACGGCGGCGAGGAACTCCTCTTTGTCAAAGGCCGTCTCCGGCAGGTAGACGAGGTGTTCGCAGGGCATCAGGTGGGTGAAGAGGGCGCTGGCGGCGGTTATCCAGCCGGCGTTGCGGCCCATCATCTCCATCACCACAACGTGGATGGGCAGCGCGGCGGCGTCCTGCGCCGTCTCCAGCGCGCTGGCGGCGGCGAACTTGGCGGCGCTGCCGAAGCCCGGGCAGTGGTCGGTGACGGCCAGGTCATTGTCGATGGTCTTGGGTATGCCGATGACGCGCAGCTCATAGCCGCTCTGCACGGCCAGCTGGTACACCTTGTTGCAGGTGTCCATGGAGTCGTTGCCGCCGTTATAGAAGAAATAGCGGATGTTGAACTTTTTGAAGCACTCGAGCACGGCGGGATAGTCGGCGTCCGTCAGCTTGCGGCGGCAGGAGCCGATGGCGGAGGCCGGCGTGCGCGCGAGCAGCCCCAGATCTTCGTCGCTCACCGCGCCGAGGTCTATCAGATCGCCGGCGAGGATGCCCTCCGCGCCGAAGCGCGCGCCGTAGATTTTTTCGATCTCCGGGTGCTTTTTCGCCTCGCGCACAGCGCCGAGGAGAGAGCTGTTTATAACGGGCGTGGGGCCGCCGCCGTGGGCGATGAGCATGTTTCCTTTGAGCATGTCGCTTACCCCCTCACACATTGCTCAGGTCGTCGTCCGCCATGCAGAGGTGGACGGCGCCCACTTTGAAGGTCTGCGGCAGGGCCAGGATGCGCGGCGCGGGCCCGGTGAACTTACGCTTGGCGTCCTCCAGCGCCTCCTCGAAGGTGGCGCGGGTCTTGAGCCCCATGCCGCGGGCGATGCCCGGCTCCTGCGCGCCGACGATGTAGATGGCGGAGGTGTTCATCTCCGCGATGTGGCCGCAGCTCATCATGGAAAAGCCGTGGAAGGGGTGGAAGGCGTTGGTGAAGCGGTATTTGCGGATGTACTCCTGGTTGGTGGCGAAATACTCGCCGTAGCGGTCCATGTCGGGCAGGATCTGCATGTAGTCGTGCTGGAACAGCTCATAGAGCTCGCGCAGGTAGGGCCAGCGCTCGTCGTGGAAATAGCCGTTGCAGATGCTCGAGCAGATGATCACGCAGTTTTCCTTCATCACGCGCTTGTGGCGTATCACCTGCGCGCTGAGGGCCTGCATCATCTGGATGGGGTTGGTGCCCATGCCGTTGCCGTAGTGGAAGTCCTGCGGCATACCAAACACCATGATGTCATATTTCTCTTTCGCGTAGGGCACGTAGGTGCGCTTGTTGGCGACCTCCCAGCTGGCCGGCTGCATGACGGCGGCGTAGCCGCTGAACACGGCGATCTGGCGGGAATAGGTGTCCAGCACGGCGTCGCAGCAGAAGAAGGGGTGGCCCATCTTCTCTTCCATGTGCATGCCTATCTGGTCGAACTTCGTGCGCATAAGGCTGTGGCCGGAAACGGGCGTGAAGTCCGCGCGGTGCATGACCTTCGGAACATGGTGGCTCGCTATGCTGCGCCAGTGGGTGATGCCGGTGGCGCAGTGCTTGTAGCCGCCGGAATAGCCGCCGTAGGGGTTGCCCTGGGTGTGGCCGATCAGGATGGGGATGTCGCACTCATAGACGTAGCGGTTCATCAGCACGGGGTCGCCCGCGCAGGTGACGCCGAGGTCGACCATGTGCTCATAGTCCTCGCTGTCGTGGCTGGTGAGCTGGCCGGAGTAGTAGAACTCGTTGAAGAGTTCGTCGCCAAGGATCTTCTTCATCTCGGGCACGGTGGCGCGCGGGTGCAGCCCGTTTGAGATGAGCAGCAGGATGTCCTTTTTCTCCACGCCGGCGGCGTAGAGCTCGTCGAGGCACGCCTTGATGCTCACCTTGCGGTGGCTGGTGGGCTGGGTGCCGCCCTTGACGATGTCCGGGATGACGAACACCACGGTCTTGCCCGGGCCGGCCAGCTCCCGCAGCGGGGGCATGCCCAGCGGGTGGCGGATGCTCTCCAGCGTGGCGTTATAGAGCGTGTCCCAGTCCTGGGGCAGGCATTCCGGGTCGGGCACGGTCGTGCCGGGGATAAATACGTCGGTATTGTCGGGCAGCTCGGCGCTCATAAGGCCGTTGCCGTATTCAAAATCAAGTTTCATTGGTCTCCTCCTTATTTGCCGAGATAGAGGCGGATGATGTCG
Source organism: Candidatus Scatomorpha stercorigallinarum (assembly GCA_018713375.1). Next base: position 9,254 of record DVOV01000025.1, read on the forward strand.
AGATATTCGTTGGGGTACCAGCCGATCTCACCGCTGAAGCGGGTGAGGGCGATGAGGCCGCCGTCGATCTCCGCGATGGAGGCGAGCATCTCCGCGTTGTCGGTCTTCAGCCCGCCGCCGTAGACGACGTCAAGGCCGCCGGTGCGCTCCTTCACGAAGCGGGCGATCATGGTAATATAGTCCTTTCCGGCCGGGGTCTTGCCCGGGCCGATGCTCCACACCGGTTCATAGCCTATGACGACCCTGCGCCTATCCACTCCGGCGAGGCCCTCGTCGAGCTGCTTTCCCAGGACTTCTTCCCACTGCGGCTGCTCCTCGCTCTTTTCGCCGATACAGTAGAGCACGTTCAGCCCGCGCTCCACGGCGCGCAGTATCTCCTGGTTGAGTATGCGGTTGGTGGCGGAGGGATCCTTCACGCCGGCCTCGGCAAGGGTGTCGTTATAGAAGTTGCGCTCCTCGCAGTGGCCGATTATGACGCTCTCGCAGCCGAGCGCCTTTGCCGCGCTGGCCGGGCGGAGCGTTGTGAACGCGCCGAAGTTGCCGCCCACGGCGGTGTCCGCGCGGTGTACGCCCTGGCAGCCTATCTTTATGGGGCTGCCCGCATTTTTCGCCGCGGCGGCGCCGAGGATGTGCGCCTCGGGGAAGAACTGGGCGAACTCCACCTCGCTCTGGTCGTACTTGGCAAGGGCCTCCTGCGTGCTGGAGACGATATAGCCGCCCCATTCGGCCACGCCGGCCAGGCGGTTGACGCCGCCGAATTCCACCGGGACGTCAAAGCGCTTGAGGTTCAGGTAAAGATGCTTCATGCCGCCCTCCTCACTCCGCGTAGAAGGCCTTCATGTCCTCGAGCGTCTTCATCTCGACGAGCGGGGCCTTGCCGTAGGAGCCGAAGTTGACGATGAGGGAGCCGACGGCTTCCTTCACGCCGGCCTCGACGCGCTCCATGAGGACGGCCACGTCGTTGTCGGGGATGTTGCCGGTGAGGACGGTGTCCATGATGGGTGGGAAGAACACGCGCGGGTCAAAGGCGCTGCGCTTCTCCTCCAGCAGGCGGTAGACGCCGCCGATGGAGGCGCTGTCGCGCAGTTCGGGGTGGTTTGCAAACAGCTCCTTCATGTTGCGCGTGACAGCCAGGCGGATGTCCGTGTCGACGTTGATCTTGCGGATGCCGCAGGGGATGGCGGCCACGAGCTCGTCAACGGGGATGCCGTAGGCGTTCTGGATATCGCCGCCGAGGTCGTTAATCTCCTTGACGATGTACTGCGGCACGGTGGAAGAGCCGTGGCTCACGAGCGCACAGAAAATGCCGAGGCGGTTGATGCACTCCTTTATGGCGATGGCGATCTCGCGGCGGAGCTTGGCGTTCTTGCCCTTGTTCGCGCCGTGCTGCGTGCCGTAGGAGATGGCCAGCGCGTCCACGCCGGTCTTCTGTATGAACTCGACGGCGTCGAGGGGGTTGGTGTAGGTGCTGGTCTCGGCAAAGACGTGGTCCTCCTGCCCGCCGAGGACGCCCAGCTCGCCCTCGACGCTGACGCCGAGCGGATGGGCGTATTTGACGACCTCGCGCGTGAGCTCGATGTTCTGCTCCAGCGGCAGGGAGGAGCCGTCGATCATCACGGAGGTGTAGCCGCCGTCGATGGCGGCGATGCAGCTTTCGATGTTCTTGCCGTGGTCGAGGTGCAGCACCACGGGGATCGGGCTGTTCTCGCCGTACTTGCGCACGGCGTCCGCTATGCGGCGCGCGCCGACCTTTTTGTCCTCGAGCGTGCCGTTGGCGAAGTCCACGCGGCCGCCCATGAAGGCGTTGGCCAGGTCCGCGCCCTGCAGGATGGCGGGGGAGCGGAAGGTCTCGTGCATCTCGATGACGGCCTTGGCCTGGGCCACGGCGTTGACGTTGAACGCGCCCTGCGCGTAGTTGTACTTTTCGGCGGCTTCCATCAGGGGGCGGAGCGGGATGAGCGGCATTTTTATTTCCTCCTTTATTCTTTCGCGGCGGCGTAGATATTTTCGCCGGCCGACCAGGTGGCAAGTACGTCCAGTTCCGGCGAGAGGACGGTGAAGTCCGCGTCGCGGCCGACGGCGATCTCGCCGCGGCGGTGCTCCTCGCCGATGAGCTTTGCGGGGTTCAACGTGAGCAGGGGCAGCACGCGCTCCGGCGGCGCCATGGTGAAGGCGGATATCTTCTTCACGGCCTGCGCGAGCGTGAGCGTGCTCCCGGCGCGGATGCTGGTGCCGGATATCATGGCGTCCCCGTCCGTGACGGTGACGGGGTTGACGCCCAGCATGTATTCCCCGTCCGGCAGGCCGGCGGCCTGCATGGAGTCCGTGATGGCCACGACCCTGTCCCAGCCCTTGCACTTCAGGAGCATGCGCACCGTGCCGGGATGGAGGTGGCGGCCGTCGCAGATGGCCTCGCAGAACACATCGCGCTCCAGCACGGCGCCCATCACGGCCGGGCGGTGCTGGTGGAAGAGGCTCATGACGTTGAAGGTGTGCGTGCAGCTCTCCACGCCGGCGTCGATGGCGCGGACGGCCGTCTCATAGTCGGCGTCCGAGTGGCCGATGGCGAGCGTGCACTCGCCGCGGATCTCGCCGAGCATGTCCAGCACGCCGGGCACCTCCGGCGCCACGGTCATGTAGCGCACGCGGCCCTTCGCGCGCGCCTGGTAGCGGCGGAAGAGCTCCGCGTCCCCCTCGCGCAGCAGCTCGGGCGGCATGGCGCCCTTGTACTTCTGGCAGAGGAAGGGGCCCTCCAGGTGGATGCCCAGGCACTTCGCGCCCCTGGCGGGGGCGTCCATGAAGGCGCAGACGCTGTCGATGGCGCGCTCCGTGCCCTCCACGGTGTCCGTGAGGATGCTGGCGAGGAAGCCCGTCACGCCCTGGCTGGCGAAAAAGGCGGAGAGGCGGCAGAGGTCGTCATAGCCGGCGGCGTTCACGTCCACGCCCGCGCCGCCGTGCGTGTGCACGTCGATGAAGCCGGGAGAGAGGATGTTGCCGGCGAGCTCCACCACCTCGCAGCCCGTGCGGTCCAGCCCGCCGCCGACGGCGGCGATGCGGCCGTAGCGGACGAGCACCTCCGTTTCGCGCAGCGCGCCGCCGGCGAGGACGCGCCCGCCGGTGAATACCGTGCCCTTCATGTCAGAACGGCAGGGCCGAGGCGGTGGCGTTGGCGAAAATGGCCGCGTCCGGGTGCTTTTGCAGCAGCGTCACCGGGAAGGAGGCCGAGATCTCGCCGTAGGCGGCCTGGCGCACCACGCCGCGGTGCCAGTCGCGGAACACGCCCAGGCGCACCTTCCGCGCGGAGAGTATCTGCTTGATGCCGATGGTGACGGCCCTGTTTGGCATGGCGATGATGGCGCCGCCGCGGTCGCCGATGGCGTTGGCGGTCTTGGTCTCCGGCGTGAGGGTGAGCGTGCGGGTGCCGAGGGCCGCGAACTCCTCCGGCGTGAGCTCCGGCCGGGCCTCGTTGAAGGCCAGGTGGCCGTTGATGCCGATGCCGCCGAAGGCGATGTCCACGCCGCCCAGCTCCTCGATCAGGCGGTCCACCCTGCCGGGGTCGGCCGGGTCGGGGAACACGCGCTGCTCCTCGGGCATCAGCAGCTCGGGGTCTATCTTCGTGTAGACGTTGTTGCGCATGAAGCCGCGGAAGGAGAGCGGGCTTTCGATGTCGATGTAAGTGCCGTCGTCGTTCAGGTACTCGTCCATGTTGATGAACCAGCAGTTTTTGAGGCTGACGCGGTCGCGGTTCACCAGGCGGACGAAGATGGGGTACTGGCCCACAGGGCCCACGGGGCAGATGAAAACGGTCTTTTTGCCCTCCGCGTTATGGGCCTTGATGGTGTTCACCATCTCCAGCGCCAGCTCGTAGAACACCTCGCCGGAATCGCCGAGGGGATAGACGGGTATCCTGGCGCCTTTGCCGAGCTCCGCGGCGGGGATCTTGAAATAGTCCATGTTTTTATCTCCTTTCCTGGCCGCTCAGAAGAGGTGGGCCACGTTCAGTTCTCTTATCGTCTCGACGATCTCCTTCGTGCGGGAGCAGCCGAATTTGCGCAGCAGGCTTTTTATCTGCGTCTTGACGGTGACGAGCTCCACGCAGCGCAAAGAGGCGATCTCCTTGAGCTTCTTGTCCTCCAGCAGCAGGCGCACCAGCTCGCGCTCGGCGGCGGTGAGCTTGCTCACGGAGTTGATGAAAAAGAGCAGGCTCTTTTCCGAACTGCGAAGGCGGGAATACTCCTTCAGCAGCATGTTCTGTATCTTCGCGTCCAGCATCGGGCGGCCGGCGACGGCCGAGCGGATGTGCAGCAGCAGCTCCTCGTCCGGGCAGCCCTTGACGATGTAGTCCACCGCGCCCGCGCCCATGCTGGTGAGGATCATGTCCTCCGTCTCGTGCGCGGTGAGGAAGATGACCATCACGTCCGGGTTGGACTCCAGTATCTCCTCCGCAGCGTGGATGCCGGCGGTGGTGGTCTCCATCTCGATGTCCATCAGCACCAGGTCGCAGTCCACTTCGCCGGCCAGGGCCACGGCCTGCGCGCCGGAGGTGGCCTGGCCCACGACACTCATGTCGTCCTGCGCGTTGAGCGTGTCGCAGAGGTCCTCGCGGATGATGTCAAAGTCCTCCGCCACCAGTATCCTCGTCATTTGAGCTGTCTCCCCTCCCGGCGGGTCCTGCCATCGTAGCGGGGCAGGAGGATGAAAAAGGCGGCGCCGCCCGCGCGGCGGTTCTCCACCCTCAGCGTGCCCAGGTGGCTGCGGACGATGGTGCGGACATGGTAGAGGCCCATGCCCCAGTTGAAGTTGGTGTTTTTGCTCGAATAAAAGGGCTCGAAGATCTTGCGCTTGTCATCCTCGGCGATGCCCTCGCCGTCGTCCCGCACTTCGAGCACCGTGTAGAGCCGCACGGTGTAGCCGATGAGGCTGACGGGGCTCTGGACATGCCCGGCGGAGACGTTGGCCTCCCAGCCGTTGGTGAGCAGGTTGTAGAGCGCCTCCGCCAGGTAGTTGGCGTCCGCCAGCACCTGCACGCCCTCCGGCACGTCCAGCTCCAGCGGGGCGTCCGGGTATTTTTTGCGGAAGCGGTCGGCGGCCGTGGCGCAGACGTCCGCGAGCGCCACCGGCACCAGCATCACGCTCTTGCTCTTGACCGTGCGGTAGAGCTCCTCGCTGCGGGCGATGAGCGTGTCGTTTATCTCGTTCAGGCGCTCGGCGCTCTCGCGCAGGCGGTCCATGTCCGGCTCGGGCTTGTCCAGCTCGGCGCGGATGCGCTTATAGAGCACGCGGTTGGCCAGCAGCTGGTTCTTGATGCCGTGGACGAACACGCTCGCCCCCGTGCGCGCCACGTCGAACTTGCGCTCCAGGCCGGGGTCGTCCTCGTTGGAGGAGATGGTGTCCTCCGTATAGCGCAGCAGCATGCCGATGCCCAGCAGGCCGCCGATGACGTTCGCCGCCACCAGCAGTATGTAGCCCCCCAGGCCGGGCATCAGCAGCATGTAGCCCACGCCGCGGATGCCGAGGTAGTCGTAGCTGTAGAAGCTGTACACCTGGCCGGGATCCTGGCCGCAGTAGATGTAATAGAGCAGCGCGAGGGCCGCCAGGCAGGCCACGAGCATGAAAAACTGCCGGCGGAAAAAGGGCATGGCGATGGAAAAGAGCTCGTATACGAGCAGGAAAAGCGACAGCAGCAGGTAGGCGATGATCCAGCCGTAGCTGATGTAAAAGAGCAGCGCCCGCCAGGCGTGGAAGCGCGCCACCATGGCGGCGTAGACGGCGGGGATGTAGAGCAGCATGGTGGCGGCCGGCAGCGCCGCCGCCAGCCAGGCGGCGCGCGAGGGGTATTTGCGGATGAGGGGCACCATCGTGTACCGCTCCGTCATCAGCAGCAGGAAGAGCGGGAACAGGTGGCGGCCGACATTGATGACCATCCCCAGCTGGTCGAAGGTGACGATGCGGAACTGGAACCAGAGGCGCACGCCGTGCGAGAAGAAGAGGAATCTCTCCACCTCCGCGGAGACGCCGCCCTTCTTGCTTATAAGCAGCATGATGCCCACAAGGTAGACGGTGAGGCTGGTGCACAGCGCGGCGAGCAGCAGGCTCTCGCGGTTGTGCCGCAGTATGAGCGTGACCATTGAGCCGAGCAGCAGTCCGGCGGACAAGAGCAGCAGCATGTTTCGCTCCCCCTTCCTGATACCGCCATTTTACCGCAGATGCGCGCCCCTGTAAAGAAAGGGGCGGCGGAATCGCCGCCCCTTGGGCTCATTTATGCGGTTTTTCAGGCGGCGGCGCCGTAGAGGGCTTCGCCGGCCTCGGTCATGATGTCAAAGGAGACGTAATTCTCGACGGGGACGGGCTCCTCAAGGTTGCCGGAGGAGATCATCAGCTCCTGCTGCAGCTCGTAGTAGCCCTCGACGGTGCCGTCCTGGACGCCTTCGTAAACTTCCTTGCCGGTGAGCCAGTCGGCGTCGCCGCGCTGCTTGTAGACGTCTTCGTAGCTCAGGGCGAGCAGGTCGGCGACCCACTGGGCGACCTCGTCGTGGTGCTCGTCGGCGGAGTAATCCATGCCCTCAAAGAGAGCGGTGACGAAGCGCAGGAACATGTCGCGCTCGGCCTCGACGCGGTCGGGCATGGCGATCCAGCTGGCGAGGGAGATGCTGGTGTCGGAGAAGGTGACGTTGTCGGCGAGGACGGTGGTGCCCTCGACCTGCTCCAGGACGGTCAGGCTCTCGGGGCTCCAGAGGGCGCAGGCGTCAACGTCGCCGGTCATCATGGCGGTGACGATGGCGGAGGCGTCCATGTTCATGGCGGTGATGTCGTCCATGGTCAGGCCGGCCTTGGTGAGGGCGTTGGTGAGGATGACTTCGCTGGAGGTGCCGGCGGCGTAGGCCACGACCTTGCCGGCCAGGTCCTCAAGGGTCTTGACGTTGGGGCCGCCGATGACGGCGTCGCCGTTGGAGATGTGGCTGAGGGCGATGATCTGGGCGTTGCCCTGGGCGCAGAGCTTGTGGGCGCCGTCGCCGATGTAGCCGATGTCGATGGAGCCGGACTCCATGGCGGAGATGATGGTCGGGCCGTCGGCGAAGGAGCTGAGCTCGAGGGTGATGCCCTGCTCTTCCATGTAGCCCATCTGCTCGGCGGTGAGGACGCTCCACAGGGAGCCGTAGTTGTTCATGTAGCCGACCTTGATGGTGATGGGCTCGACGGCGGGCTCTTCCCCGGCGGGCTCTTCGCTCTCGGCCGCGGGGGCCTCGCTCTCGACGGTGGGCTCTTCGCTCTCGGCGGCCGGCTCCTCGCCGCAGGCGGCGAAGGCGAACACCATGGCGAGAGCGAGCAGCAGTGCGAGTATCTTCTTCATTTTGCTTTTCCTCCTGATGATATTGGATTTGGTTTTACTATTTCCAACGGCTCGCGCCGTTTGGGCTCACTTGCGGACTTCCAGGTACTCCTGATAGACGAGGCCCCAGATCTGGTTCTTCAGCTCCAGGAAGCGGGTGCTCATCTTGGTCTCCTGGTCGCGGGGATAGGGGATGTCGATGTCGATGATGGCCTTCACGCGGCCGGGGCGGGCGGACATGACGATGACCTTCTGCGCGAGGATGATGGCCTCGTCAACGTCGTGGGTGATGAAAAAGCAGGTCTTGCGGTCCTTCTCCCAGGTCTCCAGCAGCTCGCTCTGGAGCTGGGTGCGGGTCTGCGCGTCCAGCGCGCCGAAGGGCTCGTCCATCAGCAGGACCTTCGGGTCCGCGGCGTATGCGCGGGCGATGGCCACGCGCTGCTTCATGCCGCCGGAGAGCTCTTTCGGGTAGTGGTTGGCGAACTTCTCCAGATCGACCTTGCGCAGGTACTGCATGGCCAGATCGTCGGCCTCCTTGCCCTTGATGCCCTTCATCTCCAGGGCGAAGCGGACGTTCTTCTTCACCGTCAGCCAGGGGAAGAGGGCGTACTGCTGGAAGACGACGCCGCGCTCCGTGCCGGTGCCGGTGACCAGCTCGCCGTCGCAGTAGACCTGGCCGCTGGTGGGCTCAAGCAGGCCGGCGATGATGTTCAGCAGCGTGCTCTTGCCGCAGCCGGAGGGGCCGACGACGCAGATGAACTCGTTGTCGTGGATGTCCAGCGTGACGCCGTTGAGGGCGACCATCTCGCCGTTGCGGCCGTTGAACTTCTTGACGACGTTGTCTATGTGCACCTTGACAGGCGCGCCTTCGATGTAATTATTGAGGTTTTCCATCACTTTATCGTCTCCTGCCATCCGGTGAGCTTCTTTTCAAGTAAGCGTATGCCTTTTTCGAGTAGTATGCCGATGATGCCGATCACGATGACATAGGCCAGCATGGGCGCATTGTCAAAGTTCGCGCTCAGGGCGCGGATACGCATGCCGAGGCCGAACTGGGAGCCGGCGCTCTCGGCGGCGATGATGGTCGTCAGGGCGACGGACGCGCCGAGGCGGACGGCGGTGAGGATGAAGGGCAGCGTGGCGGGGGTGATGACGCGGATGAAGATGTCGCGGTTCTTGGCGCCGAGGACGCGCGCGGCCTTTATCAGCGTCTCATCCACGTTGACGACGCCCTGGTAGATGGTGACGCACATGGTGAGGAAGCAGGCGATGGTGATGGTCGTGACCTGGGCGCTGCGGCCGATGCCGGCGCAGGCCACCAGCAGAGGCACATAGGCCAGAGGGGGTATGTTGCGGATGAACTGGATCCACGGGTTGATGATGTTGCGCACCGGCACGTACCAGGCCATGAGGATGGCCACCGGGAGCGCTATCACGAAGCCGAGGCCGTAGCCCATCGCCACGGAGATGAGGCTGCTGGCGAGGTCGTCCCAGAACACGCCGCGCTCTATCATGGTCATCAGGCCCTCGACAGTGATGGGCGCGAACGGGAAAGCCCGTTTCGTGGCGGGCAGCAGGCTCAATATGTACCAGACCACCATAGCCGCCGCGAACGATATGATGACCCAGACCCAGGCGGGTATCTTGTTCGCCCAGGAGTTTTTGTTTTTGTTCAACTCCGGTCTCCCCTTTCAGATGAGCTTCTACACAAGCTGATAACAGTATATTGTTAAATCCCTGAAAAGGTAAGTATGAAGTTTCATCATACCTGCGTTGAACCCGCGCCCGCGGAGGGCGCGAAAAAACGCCCCGCCGGCTCTCCCGGCGGGGCGTTGCTTTTGTTTTTTTGCGGCCTGTCCGCTCAGAGGGCGCGGATGTCGGCGATGAGGGCGTCCACGTCGCTCTCCTTCGTCGCCCAGCTGGTGCAGAAGCGGACGATGCGGCGGCCTTCGTCATAGCGGCCCCATTCGCTGAAGGAGTATTTCTCCGCCAGCTTGGCGAGGTCCGCGTCGGGGACGATGGGGAACTGCTGGTTGGTGGGCGAATCGCTGGCCAGGGGCCAGCCCTTTTCCTCAAAGGCCCGGCGCAGCTTCCAGGCCAGGTCCACCTCGCGCTTTGCCGTGCGCTCGTAGAGGCCGTCGCGCATCAGCTCGGCGAACTGCACGCCCAGCAGGCGGCCCTTGGCTAGGATGCCGCCGCGCTGCTTCATGATATAGCGGAAATCGCGGTCAAGGTCCTTATTGAGTATCACCACGGCTTCGCCCAGCAGAGCGCCCAGCTTGGTGCCGCCGATGTAGAAGGCGTCCGTCAGCCGGGCGAGGTCGGCCAGCGTCACGTCCGCGCCCGGGCAGACCAGCGACACGCCCAGGCGCGCGCCGTCCACGAAGAGGTACATGCCGTACTCGCGGCAGGCGGCGGAGATGGCCTCCAGCTCCGCGAGGGAGTAGATGAGGCCGCCCTCGGTGGGCTGGGAGATGTAGACCATTCCCGGCTGCGTCATCTGCAGGCGGTTGGGGTCGTTCCAGTGGGCGGCGGCGCACTCGCGCACCTGCCCGGCGGTGAGCTTGCCGTCCGGCGAGGCGAGCTCGATCACCTTGTGCCCCGTGGCCTCCACGGAGCCGGCCTCGTGCACGGAGATGTGGCCCTCCGTGGGGGCGATGACGCCCTGGTGCGGGCGCAGCGCGGCGCATATCACGATGAAGTTGGCCTGCGTGCCGCCGATGAGGAAATGGACGGCCGCCTCCGGCGCGGCGCACTTTTCGCGGATCATATCCGCGGCCGCGGCGCAGTAGACGTCTGCCCCGTAGCCGGGGGTCTGCTCGTAGTTGGTCTTTTCCAGCGCGGCCAGTATCTCCGGCAGCGCGCCCTCAAGGTAATCGCTCTCGAACCTTACCATGCTCATTCCGCCTCCACTTTTATTTTTCCGTCCTCCGCCCGGAGGGCGATGGCTCTCAGGCCGCCGGCGCCGCGCGCCACGATGACGGAGGCCATCTCGTCCTCGATGTCCTTCTGTATCGTGCGGCGCAGGTTGCGCGCGCCGTAGGTCAGGCTGTAGCTCTTTTTCACCAGGTAGTCGATGACGCTTTCGTCCCAGCTGAAGCCGAGGCCCTTTTCGTCCATCAGCTGCCTGACCTCGTTCAGCATGAGGACGGCGATGTCGCGGAAATTCTCCTCCGTCAGCTTGTTGAAGCATATTATCTCGTCCACGCGGTTGATGAACTCGGGGCGCAGGAACTCGCCCAGGGCCTTCATCGCCCGCTCGCGGTCCATGTCCGACACCGTGCCGATGAAGCCCAGCGAGCCGCTCCTGGTGTTGCTGCCGGCGTTGGTGGTCATGATGATGACGGTGTTCTCAAAGTTTATCGTGCGGCCCTGGGCGTCCGTGATGCGGCCGTCGTCGAGGATCTGCAGCAGGATGTTCATCACGTCCGGGTGCGCCTTCTCTATCTCGTCGAAGAGCACCACGCTGTAGGGCCGGCGGCGTATCTTCTCCGTAAGCTGGCCGGCCTCGTCATAGCCGACATAGCCCGGGGGCGAGCCGATGATGCGCGAGACGGAGAATTTCTCCATGAATTCGCTCATGTCGAGCCTTATCAGGCTCTCCGGCGAGTTGAAGAGGTCAGCGGCAAGGCGCTTGACGAGCTCCGTCTTGCCCACGCCCGTGCCGCCGACGAAGATGAAGCTGACCGGCTTGCGCTTGGCCTGCAGCCCCACGCGGGAGCGCTTTATCGCGGCGCAGACGGCGTCGATGGCCTGGTCCTGGCCCACGATGTGCTCGCGCAGGCGGTCGCCCAGCCTGGCCAGGCGCTCGAACTCGTCCGCCGTGATGTTCTTGGCGGGGATCTTGGTCCAGAGCTCGATCACGCGCGCGAGGTTCTCGCGCGTCAGCGTCGGCGGGGAGGCCTTCAGGCGGTTGAGCTCGTCGGTGAGCTGCATTATCGTCGTGCGTATCACGGCGAGGCGCTCATAGTGCTCCTGCTCCGTGTCCGCCAGCAGCAGGTCGCGCTCCTTGTTCAGGTCGTCTATCTCCTTCTGCACCGCCTCGGCGCGCTCGATGCTCTTGTCCTTGAGGTTGACGTCCGAGCAGGCCTCGTCGATGAGGTCGATGGCCTTGTCGGGCAGGTAGCGGTCGGTTATATAGCGCTCGCTCATGAGCACGGCCTCGCGGCACATCTCCCGCGGGATGCGCACCTTGTGGCACTCCTCGTAGTAGTGGGCGATGCCCTCGATTATCTTCACGCTGTCCTCGATGGAGGGCTCGGCCACGGTGACGGGCTGGAAGCGGCGCTCCAGGGCGGAATCCTTCTCGATGTGCTTGCGGTATTCGGTGAAGGTGGTGGCGCCGATGACCTGTATCTCACCGCGGGAGAGCGCGGGCTTGAGGATGTTGGCGGCGTTCATGCTGCCCTCGGCGTCGCCCGCGCCGACGATGTTGTGCACCTCGTCTATGACGAGGATGATGTTCCCCGTCTTGCGTATCTCTTCTATGAGCCCCTTCATGCGGCTCTCGAACTGGCCGCGGAACTGCGTGCCCGCGACGAGGGCCGTGAGGTCCAGCAGGTAGACCTCCTTGTCGCGCAGCTTATACGGCACCTGCCCGAGGGCTATGCGCTGCGCAAGTCCCTCCGCTATGGCGGTCTTGCCGACGCCGGGCTCGCCTATGAGGCAGGGGTTGTTCTTCTGACGGCGGTTCAGGATCTGGATGACGCGCTCCAGCTCCTCCTCGCGGCCTATCATGGCGTCCAGCTTGCCCTGGCGCGCCCTGTCGGTGAGATTGATGCAGTAGTTATCCAGAAACTTCTTTTTCGGGCGCGGCGGGGCCTGCTGCGGGCCCTGCTGGGACTGGCCTCCCTGCTCCGGCCCGCTCTGCGCGGGCGTGAGCTCCCCGCCGGGGGCGCTGTTTTCCGGCTTCTGCCCGCCCATGTTGCCGAAGAGGCGGTTCAGGAAGGGGAAGGTCGCGGTCTTGCCCTCGTCGTCCGTGTCCGAGTCGCTGTTTTCAATGTCCATGAGCCCCTCGGCATTGCCGAGCGCCTCCATCATCTCGCTCGTCAGGCCGTCCAGCTCCTCGTCGGACAGGCCCATCTTGTTTATCACGTCGTCCACGGGCTTTATGTGCAGCTCGCGGGCGCACTTGAGGCAGAGGCCCTCGTTCTTCGTCTGGCCCCCCTCAAGCCTCGTTATGAAAATCACCGCCACGTTTTTCTTGCAGCGTGAGCAAAGCGTTGGTTGCATATTTTGGTCTCCTGTTAAAATAGTCTCCGGAAAATAAATTAGCACTCTTTTTCTTCGAGTGCTAATTTATCACCAAGTCATGCGCTTGTCAACACCGGCGGGCCGGAATTGACATTTTGTTCATATATTCCGCCCTCAGATGCCGAGGCCTGCTGTGACGAGGCCGAGCTTCAGGAAGAGCTTGCCGAGCAGGGTGCTGCCGAGGGTGTCGAGCCCGATGAAGAGGCCCATAAAGCGCAGCGCCCAGCAGAGCAGGACGCAATAGGTCATGCCGTTCACGAGGCCCATGACCGCGCCGCCCGCGTCGTTGAGGATATCGGCGTTGGGTATCCTGAAGGAGAGGTTCGGGATGTTGCCGATGGTGAGCAGGGTTATGAGGAAGATGAGGAAGAGCAGCACGACGCCCGCGACGTAGGCGACCCGTGTGCAGAGCGTCTCGACTATGGCCTCTTCGATGGTGCTGCCCTGCTCGTCGGCATAGGTCTCGGCCTCGGTTGCCATCTGCTCGGCGGCGTCCTCATAGATGCCGAAGGTCTTGAAGCAGGTGGCGCAGAACTCGTGCCGGAGCTCCGGGTCGTCCGCGAGGATGTCCTCGTAGGAGAGCTCCGTGTCCGCTATGCCCATATCCTCCAGGACCTTCTCCTGCATCTGGCTCTCGACATAGCCGCTGGCGAAGGGCCGCATGGCCGGCACGACCTCATAGGAAAAGGCCGAGGACACCAGCGAGGCCGCGTAAAGCGAGACGATTATGGCGACAAGGCCCGCTATGCCCATGATGAAGCCCTTCTTGTAGCCGGACCAGATGCTGATTATTATTATGGCAAGAAGGACGAGGTCTATTACAGTTCTCAAAGGTTTAGCCTCCTTTGGGCGCGTTTTTACGCAAGGCCTGTCCTCACGGCGCCGGCAAAGACCGCCAGGGTCTCCCCATCCCCGCGCAGCAGCAGGGCCTGTGCCCCCGCCGCCTGCGCTCCGCTTCCGCGCTCCCTTAGGTTTTTATTATATACTGCCGCGCCGTCGGAGTAAAGCACGGCTATTTTATCTTTTTCCGCCTCCGCCGAGACGAAGTCCCGCCCCGGAGAGAGCTGCGCGATGAGCCCGCCCGAGGCGTCGAGGCTGACGAGGCTGACCTGCCCCGCCTCCTCCAGTACGAGCAGGGCGAAGTCCCCGCCGAAGGCGCAGTCCCTGAGCCTTGCGG
>DVOV01000026.1 GCA_018713375.1 Candidatus Scatomorpha stercorigallinarum
AAGCCGTTGCCATGTTCCAGAAGGTCATCACGTGGATTCTCCTCGGCTGCCTGGCGATGATAATCGTTGTTGGCATATTCAATCTTAATTATAATCCATTTGACTTTAGTGATCCAGAGCTCTTTACAAACGGCTTCACTGGCGTTGCTGACGCCGCCGTCGTTCTTGTGTTTTCCACTCAGGGTTACTATTTGATTATTAACTACTCAGGCAGAGCAAAAGATCCAAGAAAGGACATCCCTTGGGTATGGAAATACATTCCCTGGCTCCTTGTCATAGTGTATGGAGGCGTTGGTATGGTTGCCGGGTGCGTTCTTCCTCTTGAAGAGTGCGCAAATCAACCTCTGACATACGTTGTGCAAAGCTTTCTTCCCACTCCGCTTGTATATTTATTTGTTATTGGCGGCGCATGCTTTGCTCTTCTTTCAACATTAAATGGCCTATACAGCAGCTATGGCGCCGTTTGGGCTGAGGCTGCAAAGGATGGATGGTATCCCAAGTTTCTCAGCACAGTAAATAAAAATGGCCAGCCTGTCATTTTAATGACCATCGCCGCTGTAATTGCCGTGCTCCCCATGCTTTTGGATTTCAGCATACAGACTATAACGAATAATATCATCCTTCTAACCCTGTTTGTTGACATTTTCCCATGCATTGCCGCGTTTATCCTGCCAAGCAAATATCCGGACGCATGGAAAAACTCTGTCGTTCATATGAAAAAAGGTGCATTTATATGCCTGATGTCTGTATCTCTAATCGTCCAGATAGCTTGCGCCTACTGGAGTGCGCGCAGCATGTCCATAACCGCTGTTATAATTTCTCTCGCCTGTGTTGCCGTTTGCTTCATATATGGCTATTTCCGCGGCAGCAAAGAAGAAGTTAAATGCCCTGAGCTGTCTAAAGAATTTCTCGAATCCTAATACATGAAGCTCCACAGCGTATTCCTGGGCGCGTCCGGCAGCGGCAAGACCGAGCTTTCCGTGAATTTCGCCATCCTGGCCCGCCGCAGGGCGGGCCGGAGGGTGATATTCATCGACATGGACCAGACCAAGGGCCTGTTCCGGGCGCGGGACTTCTTCGATGAGCTGCGCGCGGAGGGCGTCGAGCCGGTGGACACCTTTGCCTTCCAGGACGCGCCCGTCATCCCCGCAGGCGTGGCGGCCGCCATCGACGATAAGGACGCCATGTGCGTCTTCGACGTCGGCGGCAACGCCGCCGGGGCCGTGATGATAGGTCAGTTCGTCGAAAAGCTGCCCGTGGAGGACACGGACTACTTCTTCGTCATAAACCCCTGCCGGCCGCTGAGCGCCACCGCCGCCGGGCTCGAGCGCGGCATGGTGGAGATACTCTGCGCCTCCGGCATCGACCCGGCCTGGCTGAAGGTCATAAGCAACCCCAACATGGGCCGCGAGACCAGCCGCGAGCTGATACTCGAGCGGCACACCCGGCTGCAGGAGCTGCTCTCCGGCCTCGGCATGAGCGCCTGCGCCATCGCGGCGGACAGCGCGCTCTCCGCCGGGCTGGAGGAGGCGTCCGGCCTGCCGGTGCTGCCGCTGCGCCTCTACATGCGCAGCCTGTATTAAGCCCGCCGCGCCCGGCGCGTACCGCGCATCCCCAGCGCCGCGCGGTACGCGCTGCGGCGGCATCTGCGTTTGCCTGCACAGCGCCCTGCGGGACGCTTTCAATCCATATTTCAGAGGTGTGTGTAGTTTGTTCAAGATCGAGATTTTGTCCGAAAGATGTAAGAGCTGCGAATATTGCATCTCCGTATGCAAAAAGGGCGTCCTGGAGGTCGGAGACAGGACGAACGCCAAGGGCTACCGCTACATCCGCGTGAAGGACCAGGGCTCCTGCATCGGCTGCCTGATGTGCGCCAACATGTGCCCGGATGCGGCGATAGAGATCTACAAGTGAGGAGTGTTACGGTGGACAGATATTTTATGAAGGGCGCCGAGGCGCTCGCTGAAGCGGCCATCAGAGCCGGCGCGCGTTTCTTCGCGGGATATCCCATCACCCCGCAGAACGAGCTGCCCGAGTACATGGCGCGGCGTATGCCGGCCTACGGCGGCACGTTCGTGCAGGCCGAGAGCGAGGTCGCGGCCATCAACATGGTCTACGGCGCCGGCGCCACCGGCACTTTGGCCATCACTTCCTCCTCCAGCCCCGGCATCAGCCTCAAGAGCGAGGGCATCTCCAACCTGGCGGCCGCCCATGTGCCCGCCGTCATCGTAAACGTCATGCGCTCCGGCCCGGGCATGGGCACCATCCAGCCCGCCCAAACGGACTATTTCCAGGCCTCCAAGGCCTCCGGCCACGGCGGCTTCCGCACGATCACGCTCGTGCCCGGCACGCTGCAGGAGGCCGTTGACCTTGTCTACAGGGCCTTTGAGCTCGCCCAGCGCGACCGCAACCCCGTCATCGTGGCGCCGGACGGCTTCATCGCCGCCATCATGGAGCCCGTGGACCTGCCGGAGTTCAGGGAGCTGCCGCCCACGCCGGACTGGGCCGTCGTCGGCTGCGCCGGCCGCGAGCGCAACCTGCTGCTCAACGGCGGGCTCAACGAGGAGCACCAGCTCTCGCAGAACCGCCGGGCCGAGGCCATGTATAAACGCTGGGAGGCCGAGGACGTGATGGTCGAGGAGTACCTGCTCGACGACGCCGAGTACGTCGTCGCCGCCACCGGCACCTCCGCCCGCATCTGCAAGAGCGTCATCGACGAGCTACGCGCCGAGGGCATCCGCGCCGGGCTCATCCGCCCCATCACCATCAGCCCCTTCCCCTACGCCTCGTTCGAGAAGCTGGGCAGCCACGTCAAGTACGTCATCGACGTCGAGATGTCCGTCCCCGCGCAGATGGTGCTGGATGTGCGCGTCGGCGTGCAGGGGCGCTTCCCCATCGAGGAAGTGACCACGGCCGGCGGCTTCATCCTCAAGGGCAGCGACGTGAAGAGCAAGATCCGCGCTCTTGCAGAAAGGAAATGACCATGGAGAAGATATATAAAAAGCCGAAGAGCCTGAACGACAACCCGTTCGGCTACTGCCCCGGCTGCATGCACTCGACCATCAGCAAGCTGGTGGCCCAGGTGATAGACGAGATGGGCCTGCGCGAAAAGGCCGTCTGCGTCCTACCCGTCGGCTGCGGCACGCTTGGCTGCTTCACCTGGAACCTGGATATGGTGTGCTCCGCGCACGGCCGCGCCCCGGCCGTCGCCACCGGCGTCAAGCGCTGCAAGCCGGACAGCTTCGTATTCACCTATCAGGGCGACGGCGACCTGGCCAGCATCGGCCTTTCGGAGATCATGTGCGCCGCCAACCGCGGCGAGAACTTCAGCACCATCTTCGTCAACAACAGCATCTACGGCATGACCGGCGGCCAGATGGCCCCCACCACCCTCGTGGGCATGAAGGCCACCACCTGCCCCAACGGCAGGGATCCCGAGACCGAGGGCTACCCCATGCACATGGCCGAGATGATAGCCCAGCTCAAGCGGCCCGTTTTCTCCGGGCGCTTTGCGGTGGACACCCCGGCCAATATCCTGCAAACGAAAAAGGCCATCCGCAAGGCCTTCCAGAACCAGCTGGACGGCAAGGGCTTCTCCCTGGTGGAGATCCTCTCCAACTGCCCCACGAACTGGGGCCTTTCGCCGCTGAAAACGCTGGATTTCATCCACCAGCAGACGATGGGGGAATTCCCCCTCGGCGTATTCAAGGACATTTGAGGGGGAGGGCGCAGCAATGATAAACAACCTGCTCATCGCCGGCTTCGGCGGCCAGGGCGTCATGACCATCGGCAAGATGATCGGCGAGTGCGCCTTCGCCCAGGGCCTGAACGTCACCTTCCTCCCCTCCTACGGCCCCGAACAGCGCGGCGGCACCGCCAACTGCACGGTCGTCGTCTCCGACGCGCCCGTGGGCTCGCCGGTGGCGGAGGAGCTCGACGTCCTCTGCGTGCTCAACCAGCCTTCGCTGGACAAATTCCTGCCCAGCCTCAAAAAAGGTGGCACGCTGATGGTAAACTCTGACATGGTGGATGTTTCCGGCATCAGCCGCAGCGACATCCGCGTCATCAGCATCCCCGCGGACTCCATGGCGCTGGAGATCGGCTCCACCAAGACGGCGAACGT
Organism: Candidatus Scatomorpha stercorigallinarum; assembly: GCA_018713375.1. The sequence goes on from DVOV01000026.1 coordinate 4,124, forward strand.
CATCATCTTCGCCGTTTACATCGTGGCCTCCGGCACCATCCCCGTGGACCGCGCCAAGGAGATAGCGCTCGCCAAGCTGGCCAAAAAGCCCCAGTTCGCGGAGATGAACAACACCGCCTTCGACCGCGGCGTGGAGCTCGCGCGCTCGCATCAATAATCTCAGGAGGGACGAATGGACTACAGAGAGCAGCTTAAGCAAAAGCTTGTCACCGAGGAGGAGGCCCTGCTCCGCATCCCCGACAACGCATATCTTTTCACCTACGGCTACGGCGAGCCTGTCGGCATACTGTCCCGGCTCACCGAGCTCAAGGGCAAGCGCAAGGGCATAACCTTTGTCGACTCCCTGAACGCGAAGCCCTATCCTTTTTATTCCGACAGCGAAATGCGCGGGGTGGTGGACTCAGAGAGCATTTTCTTCGCGCACTTCTGCCGCGAATTTCAGAAGACCGGCGCGATCAGCTTTATCCCCAACCACCTTGGCAAGGGTTTCAAGGACAAGCTCTGGGCGATAAGGCGCCGCAGCCCCGAGCGGCCCATAGTCTACGCGATACAGGTCTCCCCCATGGACGAGCACGGCTATTTCACCACCGGCACCGTGGGCATGTCCAACCGCATGATGGTCGAAAACGCGGACATAGTAATCCTTGAGATAGACGAAAACATGCCCCGCACCTTCGGCAACACCTACATCCATGTCAGCGAGGCCAGCTGCGTCTATCAGGGTCCGAACGAGATGTTCTACATGCCCGAGCGGCCGCAGAGCGAGCTCGATTTGAAAATCGGGCAGTTCGTCGCCGACCTCATAGAGGACGAATCCACGCTCCAGCTCGGCATCGGCGGCATACCGAATGCCGTCGCCGTCGCCCTTAGGGACAAGCACAACCTCGGCGTACACACGGAGATGCTCTCCGACAGCCTCATCGACCTCTACCGCGCGGGCGTGGTCACCAACGCCGCCAAGACCCTGCACAAGGACAAGATGGTCACCGCCTTCTCCTTCGGCTCCCGGGCCGCCTACGAATTCCTGGACAACAACCCGAACGTATTGCACCTCGAGGTGGGCTACACAAACGACCCCGCCGTTATCCGCCAGAACCGCAAGATGGTCTCCGTGAACACTACGCTGCAGGTGGATCTCACCGGACAGTGCGCCTCCGAGTCCATCGGCACGCTGCAGCTCAGCGGCACCGGCGGGCAGACGGAGACGGCCTCTGGCGCCAGGCAGTCGGAGGGCGGCAAGTCCATAATCGCCCTGCACTCCACCGCGAACGTCAAGAACGCCGACGGCGAGCGCGAGAGGGTTTCCACCATCGTCCCCACCCAGCCCGCCGGGATGGCGATAAGCCTGATGCGCGCGGACGTGGACTTCGTCGTCACCGAATACGGCGTCGCCTCCCTGCGCGGAGCCAGCGTGAGGGACCGCGCCATGGAGCTGATCAGCATCGCCCATCCCGACTACCGCGACCAGCTCATGTACGACGCGAAAAGGCTCTACCTGATGTAAAGATGAAGATCGGCTTGTTTTGCGGCTGCTTCGACCCGGTCCACAGCGGCCACATCCGCGCGGCCTCGGCCTTCCGCAGCGCCGCAGGGCTCGACGCCGTCCTGCTGGTCCCGGCGAACGACTCGTATAGAAAATTCGGCTCCGCCATGCAGAGCGGCCTCCATCGGCTGCGCATGTGCGCCCTCGCCGTCTCCGGGCGCGGGGGCCTCGCGGTCAGCGGCTTTGAGGTGCGCTCGCCCTCGCTGCCATATACGTCGGACACCGTTGCCTACGCGCGCGGCTGCTGCCCCGGGGCGGAGATATATCTCTGCATGGGCTCGGACGCGGCGAAATACGTGACGCGCTGGGAGTGCTTCGGCGCGCTGAAGGACAGCGTGCGCTTCCTTGTGGCGGACCGCGGAGCCGGAGCGCCGGAAGAGCTGCTGCAAAGCGGCGCTGCCGCATTCTGCATCCCCCTTGAGCCCGACGGCGTCTCGTCCACGGCCATCCGCCGCGCGCTCCGGCAGCGCGCCGGGCTGCCTGCGGGGCTCGACGGCAAGGTGTATCGGTATATCAGGGAAAAATCCCTATACGAATAAAAAAACGAAAAGGAGATCAAGTCTATGAAGCTGATGCACACCAAAACGCCTGATTTCGTTCAGAAAATGCACAACGCTGCATTCAAGGGCGGCAAGACCCTCGTCATGAAGGGCATGGAGACCGTCCGCGGCGGCAAGTGGGCCTCCATCAAGACCGGCCAGATTGAGGAGATCACCGGCAAGACCGCCCAGGAAGAGGGCGTCGCCTCCCTCGAGATGGTCATCCTGAACGAAAACCCTGAGGTCATGAAGATCGTCCTCCTCAAGGCCCGCGACAAGGACGACAACGTCATCAAAATCGTGCGCTTCCCCGGCGTCTGCGTGTTCGAGCCGCTTGAGGAGACCTATTACGAGGGCTGCAAGAACGTGAGCACCCACACCACGTACACCCTGCCCACCGAGCAATAATAAGAGGAGGATACGAAAATGGCTAAGATCAAAGCAAGAGTAGTACCTGAGGGCAACATCGGCGGACTGTACAATCCCCTCACCCTCATCCTGTTGGATGCCGACGACGTAAAGGCCGCCGGGCTCAACTATGAGCAGGCCATGAAGGTCGCCGCCACCTACACCGACGGCCCCTGCGGCATAGACATCTATGACCGCAACACCATTACCACCACCTCCGACGGCCTGCTGGCCGAGTGCGGCATGGTGGCTATCGGCGCTTCCGACCAGGGGCTGGTAAACCCGAAGTACGGCTGGCTGCCCATGTACGAGGAGCCGTATACCGAAGAGATCGTTAAGGAAGAGCCCAACCTGAAGGCCTGGCAGATGCTCTATCCCGGCTACAGGCTCGTGAAGGGCCCCTCCCCCGACTATAAGAAGCTGCCTGTACACAACGCGGTCATGACCGGCAAGGCGGGCAACAACAACTCCGCCTCCGAGATCATGAACCTCGTCACCATGAAGGAGATGCTCTTCCCCTTCCTCGGCCTCCGCTCCCTCTTCTGGGGCGACGACGTGCGCATCGGCCACGCCGGCCCGGTGTTCTCCGTCTCCATCGGCATGATGTTCCCCGAGCGCTACGGCCGCATCTCCTACTTCCCCACCTGCGAGAGCGGCAACACGCTGCACAACTCCGGCGCGTTCGCGCAGACCCTGAAGAAGGACCTCCCCTGCGTCACCTGCACGAAGAAGATGTTCGCCGGATACATCATCAGGCACCTCAACTGCGGCCTGGTCCCCGCGCGTGACATCGCCTGCGCGCCGAGCATACTCACCCTCGCCTGCTGCATGGGCAAGGAGATCGCCTGGGAGCGCATCACCGACAGGGCATGGGTCGAGCTCGATTCCGTCGGGTTCACAAGGGAATACTTCGACTCCCTGCCGCGCCTCACCGAGGAAGAGATCCTCGAGCGCGCCGACGAGCTCATCCCCGGCATGGAGGACGCTGTGACCGTCAAGGCGGCCGACATTGTCCTCGACGTTGAAATCGAATTCTGACAAAACCACAGCTGCCACCGGGGCTGCACGCCCCGGTGGCGGCTTCGGAAAACAAGAGGTAGAGCTATGGATTCTTCCGAGAAGATTATCGCATTCGCCGACAAGACCGTGTTCAGCATAAAGGGCCTCGAGGTAAAGGGCCTGAACACCGAGCAGCTTGAGGATATACTGACCAAAAAGCTCGGCACACTCGTGCGCGTAATAGGCGTTACGAGCAGCCGCATTGAAATGGACGTTTACGGGATAGCACCCGAGCAGATAAAGCGCGACGAAAACGACGTAATAAAGGCCGTCGCATGCGCCGAGGGCATCACGCTCACCGACCTCGCGCAGATCGAGAGCTCCGAGCGCATCGTCGAGGTGAACTTTGACGAAATAGACACCGAACAGGCGCCCTATTGCGCCAGGGAGAGATGGAGCCGGCCGTGATAAACAGAGCCTTTATAATCCCCACCGGTGACGAGATCAAAAACGGCACCGTGCTGGACCTCGACTCCGCCAAAATCATGGAGAGCCTCGTCCGGCTGAACCCGGAAATGGTGATAACCCGCCTCGCGCCCGTAGTGGACGTCGAGGCCAACATCGTCGGCACCATGGAGTCCTGTCTGGACGCCGGCGCGGAGCTCATAGTACTGATAGGCGGCTCCGGCGGGGGCCACCGCTTTTCCTCCACGCTTGGCAGCGACTACACACACTCCGCCATGGAGCTCTGGCTTGACGAGAAGGTCTCGCACTGCATATACGGCAAGAACGGCCACATGTGGAGCAAGCTCGTCTGCGGCACGAAGGCCGAAACCCTCGTCATCAACGTCCCCGGCCCGATAAGGGAGGCCGCGGCTACCATAGCCGCCTTCGCCGAAAGCGCGCGGGAGGGCCGGGACATCCGCGCTATAAACGAGGCAATGACGCGCGCGCTGTACGCGCAGTACCCTCAGGATAAGGTGCAGCACGATGAATAAGTACGCCCTTTTCGGCTCCGCCATGCGCACACCGCAGGGCAACCGCCTCGCCGTCGCCGGCTTCTGCCCGGCCGGGCGGCTCCACGAGTGCAAGGAGCGTATGGAGCGGCTGCGCGATGCGGAGTTTTACACCGACGACCCCACGGAAATCGACGAGATACTCGCTGCCGCCCTCTCGGAGCTCTACGGCGGCCTTGCCCTGGCCGTCGGGGCCTGCGTGTATATCGAGAGCATATCGAACACCGTTTTCCGCACAGGCGGCGTGCTCGGCCGCCCGGAGGACTCCGCCGAGGACGCGGATTCCGACCTCGACCGCCTTGACGACGGCATGTGGATGTTCACCGCCCCCGGCGGGCCGGGCTGGATAGCCTTCGCCTCCCGGGACGCGGCGGAGCGCCTGGCCGCGGAGACCGTCTCCGGCTCCGGGGCCTATACAATCAGGGTGAACAACACCTTCCGCGAGCTGATGCGCGTCTCGCCGGAGGCGTACCTCTTCATAAGCGACGGCACGGGCTACGACAGCTTCGGCATCTGCGCCGCGAAGTTAGGCGAAATGGAGCTGTCGTTCATCGTCTGACGATTCAGGAGGGATAGGTTGTGGACAAACATGAGCTTACAGAGCTGCTCTGCCGCGTGGCCGCCGGCAGCGTGAGCCCGGACGAGGCCGCGCTGAGGCTGAAAATGCGGCCCTTTGAGGAAATAGGCGAATACGCCAAGGTGGACATGCACCGCGGCATCCGCCAGGGCGTGCCGGAGGTCATCTACGGCGCGGGCAAGACGAAGGAGCAGATACTCGGCATCGCCCGCACGATGCTGCAAAACGGCCAGCAGACCGTGCTCATCACGCGCCTTGCGCGCGAAGCGGCGGACCATATCGCCTCCGCGGGCCTGCCGCTCGACTATCACGAGCTGGCCCGCATCGGCATCATCGGCCCCCTGCCGGAAAAGAGCGGCAGGGGCCGCATCGTGGTGGCGACCGGCGGCACGAGCGACATGCCCGTGGCCGAGGAGGCCGCGCTCACCGCCGAGGCCCTCGGCAACGAGGTGCTCAGGCTCTACGACGTGGGCGTTTCGGGCATCCACCGCCTGCTATCGCACATGGACGCAATAATGGGCGCCCGGGCGGTCGTGGCAGTCGCGGGCATGGAGGGCGCGCTGCCGAGCGTGATCGGCGGTCTCGCCGACTGCCCGGTCATCGCCGTCCCCACCAGCGTGGGCTACGGGGCCTCCCTTGGCGGGATCGCCGCGCTGCTGAGCATGCTGAACTCCTGCGCCAGCGGCGTCTCCGTGGTCAACATCGACAACGGCTTCGGCGCGGGCTATCTGGCCAGCATGATAAACCATCTCGATTGACCCACTGCGAAGGCCCCTCCCAAGGCCGGCGGCATATTCACTCCTCCGCCGGCAGAGGGCACCCTCTCCCGCCCCAAAGGCGCGCGGGGCCTTCGCGCTTTTTTATGCTATGTGCGCGGCCATCGACGGCGCGCGCCCCGGCACGGATAAAAACGCCCCTGCGGCCGAAACCGCAGGGGCGTTTGTGCTGTTATCTCGCGCCCTTGCTGGCGTTCACCAGATAATGATGGATGAACGAGGACTGGCACGTGTCCAGATGGTGGCGCGCCGCATCGCCCGCGCTGTCAATAAAACCCAGGCTGATGGCGTTATATATGGTTATGTGCTCGTTCACCAGGCGCTCAAAGTCGCTGAACGCGCTGAAGCCGTTCAGGTTCAGGTAGTAGCCGGAAAACGCCCGGTAATACTGCCGCGGGCGCTCCAGCGCCTTGTACATTTCGGCGATGAAGGGGTTGCCGGAGTAATTGACGATCGACTGGTGGAACTCGTTGTCGGCGGCGATAAAGGCCTCGTAGTCGCGCTCCTTGTAGGCCTTGCGGAAGTTGTCGCAGCACTCTTTCAGGTGGGGGCGGTCGATGGCGCGGAATTTTGCGGCGCAAAGGCGGGAAGCGGCGCTCTCTACCGCGGCGCGGGCTGTGAACAAATCTGCCATATATTGGTCGGTCACGTCAAAGGCATAGTACCCGTTGATGTTGGGGCGGACTATCACTATTCCTTTTTCTACCAGTGATTTTAACGCTTCACGTACGGGCGCGCGGCTCACCTTTAATGAGTCTGCGATTTTTGCGGTATTTATTTTCTCTCCCGGGCGGATATTCAGCTGGACTATGGCTTCTTCTATAACATTTTCGACGATGTCGGAGAGCTTGAGGAAAGGGTTTTCTTCAAGCTTTTTCTGGATGATATTGGCATCGAAAAAGGTGTCATCATTCATATTGCTGGGTCCTCCTGCGGCCATTGGAAGAATAATACAATTATCAAGCGGCAAAATGCCGGTCATTTGCAGTTTTATTATACTCCAAAGAGGCTAAAAAATCAACGAAAAGGGCGCTATTTTGGCCGTGAGAAAGCAGTTTCCCAGCGCAATTCCAGGGCCGTTTCCAATAAAAAAGCCTCCCCTGTGGGGAGGCTTTTTTGCTGTTTGGTTTGGCGCTCAGGCTTCGACGAAGCGCATGAGCATGGCTGCGGCCTGCGCGCGGGTGGCGGTGCCCTGGGGAGCCAGGATGCCGTCGCCCATGCCGGTGAGGATGCCCTCGCTGAGCGCCCAGGTCACGGCGTCGGTGGCGTAACCGCTGACGGAAGCGCCGTCAGTGAACTCGCTGATGGCCATGCCGCCGGCCACGGGGCTGCCCGCGTAGCGGTACAGCATCGTCACCATCTGCTCGCGGGTGATGAGCGCGTCGGCGTTCGTGCCGTCGGAGATGCCGCTCTCAACGGCCCAGGTCTGAGCCAGGGTCTTCCAGGCGTCGCCGGTGATGGTCTCGCCGTCGATGCGGGCCAGCACCGTCCAGAACATGGCGCGGGTCATGCTCGCGTTGGGCTCGAAGGCCGTGCGGGTCGTGCCCTCCATGAGGCCGTTCTGGGCCACGTACTGCACGTAATCGTAGAACCAGTCGGCGCGGCTGACGTCAACGAAGTTGACCTCCTTGCCGATCTCGGCGAACACGGCGGAAACCTCAACGGCGTGGCCAGGCATCACGAAGGAGCTTCCAGAAATAGGCTCGCCGTCCACGGTGATGTACACAAGTTCATAGCCCTCATCCGGCGTGGCGGTCACGGTGATGACGCTGCCCTGGGAGGCGTTGGAAAAGCTGACGTCCACAGTGCCGTGGGCCGGCTGATCGACCGCGATGTCATAGGTGTCGGGGATCATGATCATGTTCCAAACCGCCGTGAAGGTGGTGTTAGCGGTAATGGGATAGCTCTCGCCGCCGCGCACGATGGTGTTGCTGTTGTTCACGCGCCAGCCCGTGAACGTGTAGCCGCTCTTGCTCAGGGTGGGCATGCGCACGGAATCCCCGTCATTGACGACCTGCACGTCATACTGACGGCCGTCGGCCATGAACAACACAACGTTCATGTCGCTGTCCGCCGGGACGTTGATCGTAGCGTTTATGGTGCCGTTGTTGACAAGCTCCGCACCGGCGGGGAGGTAAACGGTGTTGTTCCCGTTGTGGCTATTGGTAACTGTTATGGAAGAGCCGGCGTCGATACTGAGATAGTACTCAGTAGCAATGCCCTTTACCTGCACAGGGGAGTAATAGCCGCCAAGCTTCGCAGCATATCCGTTAGTTACGGGCAGATCAAAGCCGCTGTTGGTAACGTTGACCTTGGTGCCATTAAGGTCAATAGTGGAGCCAAACAGCGCCAGCTTGTCAGCATCGTCAACATTTATCTCAGAATTTGTCGCTTCGAGAGTCTCGACGCTCAGGCCGTGGTCGCCGCAATTAGTGAAACTAATGCTGGAACCGTTGACCGTCCACTCGCCGCCCTGGGAGCCATTGCCGTTGACGTTTTCAACGGTAACGTCAGTGTTAGTAAGAACGATATCCTCTCCGGTCGTCTGGATGACGAATCCGGCGCCAACATCTTTAATGTTGATGAAGGAGTCATACGCATAGAGGTGAGCCCCGCCGATAAGGTCGATAGCATCACCGCTGAATGTACCGTCGCCATCATTCTGGCCCGTGATATTAAGCGTCACGTCGTTCAGAGTAAGAGTCGCGCCATCAAACTGGAGCATCTTGTTGCGAGTGTCAAGTGTGCTTCCATCAGCCACGGCAATGTTGATGATATGCCCATTGCCGTTGATGACGGTGTTACGAGTAACGGTTATATAATCGCTGTCAGTAACATCCATATCGGCATCCGCAACGAGCTCAATAATTACGGGCTCATCGCCGGAATCCTCGAGCGCAGCCTCAAGGTCTTTGTACTGCTTCGCGCCGATGACGGCCACAACGTTATCGGGGGCGGAGTCAGTCGGAACACCGGCGACGGTGCTGTCGATGACGACGGCACTATCGGGTACCTGGCCGCTGACATGAGAGCCAGAAACAGTAAACTCTGCAGTTCCTTTGATGTTTCCAGTTATATTACTGTTGCTTATAACAGTTCCATTTGTGCCATTATTAATAACATCGCCATTAATAGTACTGGATTCAATGGTTATCACAGAAGCAATCGTAGTTCCAGTGGCACTCCCATAGCGAGACGCCGCAACAGTCCCGGTAATATCTCCATTGGTAATGGTTACTTCTGCAGAAGCAGATTTGTCATATGTAACAGCGTATACATCGCCAATTATCGTACCGCCGGTGATCTCAGTGCTGCCGTGCGAATTATACGTTTCCGACGCCCAGGTATATACATCACCAGTTATCTCTGCACTACCGCCGATTTCAGCTTCAGTCCAGTTCTGTATTGCCTGTTGAGTCGCAGATACGACTTTACCGCCAGTAACATAGAGCTTGCCGGAGTACTCACCGTCGCTATCGTTTTTAAGCGCATTAAAGTTATCCTGCTGGATCAAGCCGCCGGTAACGTACATGGTTCCGAGGTTACGCACCAAAGAACTATACTTTGATGTATTATGAATGGTTCCTCCAGTCACGGTAAATGTGCCCCAGTTATCGACTGTATACCAGCTATTGCCGCCATTATCAGTCGGGCTCGTGCTTGCTTCAACGGTACGGGTCAGCTTGCCGCCAGCAAGCTTTGCTTCGCCGCCTGCTTCGATGACCAAGGCACCTCTGGCGTGCTGAGTGACATCTATTACACCTGTTCCGTCTTTGCTGCTGTCTGTAATAGTGAGGTCGCCACCACTTTTTACAGTTATGGTGTGGCCAGAGGCTGCATTAAGAGTAAATCCTGCCAAATCAAGCGTGACAGTAGACTTGACCTCCCACGTGCTGCTCAATGTAACATTCTCATTGAGCGTGATCACGCCGTTCTTATCAGCTTCTGGCAGCGCTGTGCCATCCGCCGCGGCGCCGACGACGCACAGGGACGCTATCAGGCAGAACGCCAGTAACGTCACTAAAATTTTCCGCTTCATACACATTCTCCTATTCATTAGAATTTATGCCATGGGAAGCAAAGGCGCTTCATTTCATCCGGTTTGGGATGAAATGGGAACGGCATATGCCGTTCTTCACACTTTCCAGTTAAGCATACCACCTGCCGCGTGAGATGTCAATGAATTATGCAGCCAAATGACGTAATTTTATAAATGTAACAAAACTGTAATGAAAAACAGCGGGCCTGCGGCGGCCCGCTGTTCCAGTTATTGTCAATTTTCCCGCGGGAAGGTCACCGTTATCTTCGTCCCGCGGCCCTCCTCGCTCTCCAGCGAGATGTCGGCGTTGTGGTACTGCGCCGCGTGCTTGACGATGGACAGGCCCAGGCCCGTGCCGCCCGTGGCGCGCGAGTGGCTCTTGTCCACGCGGTAGAAGCGCTCGAAAACGCGCGCGCGGTGCTCCGCCGGGATGCCGATGCCGTCGTCCGCCACGCTGAGCGCCACGCCCCCCGCCGTGGGGGACACGTTGACGTCCACATGGCCGCCCTCGCGGCCGTATTTGACGGCGTTGTCGCAGAGGTTCCAGACGATCTCCCACAGGAGCTGGCGCACGCCGTTCACCGTGCCGCCCGCGCCGGAGACGTTAACGGCGATGCCGCGCTTTTCCGCCGCCGGGGCCAGGTCGCCGGCCACGTCGCGCGCGAGCTGCAGCAGGTCCGTCTGCTGGCGGGGGAAGCTCTCGCCCTCGTCCATGCGGGAGAGGTCGATGACGTCGTCCACCAGCGCCACCAGGCGCTCCGCCTCCGAGCGGATGCGGCCGAGGAAGCGCTGCTGGTCCTCTTTTTTCACCAGGCCGTCCTGCAGCAGCTCCGCCGCGCCCATGATGGAGTGCAGCGGCGTTTTCAGCTCGTGGGAGACGTTGGCGGTGAATTCGCGGCGCAGGCGCTCGGCCTGCAGCTTTTCCGTCACGTCGAAGGCCAGCAGCACCGTGCCGCGGGAGACGCCGTCGGTGAGGACGGGGCTGGCGGTTATCTGGTACTCCGCGCCGTCCCGCTCCACCACGGCCTCGCCGTGTTTGCCGGCGGCGGCGCGCTCCATCAGCGCGCGCAGCTCCGGGCTGCGGTCCAGCGTGAGGATGTCGCGGCCGATGCTGGCGCTGCCGGCGCTGAAGATGCGCGCGGCGCTGGGGTTGATGCTCAGGATGACGCCCTCGCGGTCGAGCAGGATGAGCCCCTCGCTCATGTTGTCCGTGACGGCGGAGAACTCCTCGCGCCGGCGGTCGAGCTCCTCCAGCTGGGCGCTTATCTGGCTCTTCTGCTGCGCCACGCGCGTCAGCAGCGGGCTCAGCTCGTCGTATACGTCGTTGCCCAGCGGGTCGTCAAGGTCTATCGCGTTCAGCGGGCCGACAATGCGCTTTGAAAGCCTCGAGGCCAGATAGGAGGCCAGCAGCACGGCGGCCAGCATGATGGCGAGCAGCGGCAGGAACATCCCCAGCACGATGGCGAACACCGTGCGGTGGCTGGAGGAAGCGCGCAGCACCGTGCCGTCGGCAAGGCGCAGCGCCTGGTATATCGTCTCCTCCGAGAGGGTGGAGGAATAGCGCGAGCTCTCGCCGTGGCCGGTGGCGAGCGCCTCGCGGAACTCCTCGCGGTCGGCGTGGTTCTCCATCTCCCCGGCCTCGGCGTCCGTGTCATAGATGACGCTGCCGTCGGCAGCGATCCAGGTGAGGCGCAGCCGGGAGCTGTCCAGGCCGTCGAAATACTCGGTGCCCTCGCCCTCCACGGCGCGGGCGGCCAGTTCGGCCTGCAGGTAGAGCTGGTCGGACTGCTCGCTGGCGAAGTAGCTGTAGAGCGCGCCGGTTATCAGCAGCAGGCAGGCGGCCAGCACCACGAAGGCCACCAGGAATATGGAACGGAAGATCTTTTTCTTCATGTCTCAGCCTCCAGGCGGTAGCCCACGCCGCGGACGGTGCCGATCATGCCCCCCGCCTCGCCCAGTTTCTGGCGCAGGGTGCGGATGTGCACGTCCACGGTGCGGGTCTCTCCGTCATAGTCCGTGCCCCAGACCTCGCTCAGCAGGCGGTCGCGGGTGAACACCGTGCCGGGCTTTTCCATCAGCGAGCGCAGCAGCTCGAACTCCTTGAGCGTCAGCGTCACGGCGCGGCCGGCGACGGTGACAGTGTGCGTGCCGGGATCGAGGCGGATATCGCCGATGGCCAGCGGCTCTTCCGTGCGCGTGGGGGATGTGCGGCGCAGCACGGCGCGCACGCGCGAGACCATCTCCATCATGCCGAAGGGCTTGACGAGGTAGTCGTCCGCGCCGGAGTCGAGGCCGGTTATCTTGTCATATTCAGCGCCGCGCGCCGTGGCCATGATGACGGGCACGTTGCGCGTGACGGCGGAGAGGCGCAGCCGGCGGAGAATTTCCAGCCCGTCCTCCCCGGGGAGCATCACGTCAAGGATGATGAGCTCCGGCAGGCGCTTTTTCAGCGCGGCGAAGAGTTCGGCGCCCGTTTCCAGCCCCTCGGCCTCAAAGCCGGTGGAGCGCAGGGCATAGACCTCGATGTCGCGTATGGCGGCGTCGTCCTCAACGCAGTAGATCACAGCATCTCCCCTCCCTTGTGGACGCCTGTGACGGAGAACTCGACCCACTCGGCGATGTTGGTTGCGTGGTCGCCGATGCGCTCGAGGTATTTGGCGATCATCAGCAGGTCAAGGGCGTATTCGCCCTCGCCGCTGTGGGTGGAGATGCGCTCGATGATGGAATTCTTGATCTTCGTGAAGAGGGCGTCCGCCTCGTCGTCCTTGGCGGCGACGGAGCCGGCGGCCTCCGCGTCGTGGCGCACGAAGGCGTCCACGCTGTCGGTCACCATGCTGATGACCTTGCGCGCGAGCTCGCGCAGCAGCGGGGCGTCGGCGCCGTCCACGGGGCCCATGAACACGGCCGTCTCGGCGATGTCCAGCGCCTGGTCGCCGATGCGCTCCATGTCCGTTATCATCTTCAGCGCGGCGGAGATCTGCCGCAGGTCGCTGGCCACGGGCTGCTGCTGGAGCAGCAGCTTGAGGCAGATGCTCTCGATGTCGCGCTCCTTCTGGTCGATGTCGTTCTCCAGCGCGCGCACGCGGCCGATGGCGTTCTCCTCCTCGCCGTCGAGCATGGCGCGGGCCGTGACGGCGATGGCCTCCTCGCAGAGCGCGCCCATGGAGATCATCTCGCGGTTGAGCAGTGCGAGCTGTTCGTCGAATTTATTGCGCATATCAGCCAAACCTCCCGGTGATGTAGTCCTCGGTGCGCTTCTCCTGCGGGTGGGAGAAGATGCGCTCGGTGTCGCCGTACTCGACCAGCTCGCCGAGCAGGAAAAAGGCCGTCTTATCCGAGACGCGCACCGCCTGCTGCATATTATGCGTTACCATGATCACAGTATAGCGGTTTTTCAATTCCATGGCAAGGTCTTCTATCTTGGAGGTGGAAATGGGGTCGAGGGCGCTGGTGCTCTCGTCCATCAGCAGTATGTCGGGCTCCACGGCGAGGGCGCGGGCGATGCACAGCCGCTGCTGCTGGCCGCCGGAGAGGCCGAGCGCGCTCTTCTTCAGGCGATCTTTGACCTCGTCCC